>CAYUZM010000579.1:0-4520 GCA_964449665.1 uncultured Solibacteraceae bacterium | reverse complement strand
CCATTCAATGAAAATCGAGTCTTAACTGGTTGTGTCATTTCGGGGGCCCAGTCCAGTTGAAAACCTCACTCTGCGCTCAATACGGAGGCTAATCGGAGGATTCCGAATATCCACCCCACTCGTTGTGACGCGCTATAGGTCACTTCTGAGTGAAGTTCCCTCAGCCTGTTGTACGGGGCGCCGTTGTGGAACCATTGTTCAACAAGCTCCTACGGGTCTTTGGTGCGGACGTAAGACAATCCGTTTTACTTCAGATGAGCACCGACGTACTCCTCCGGATTCAGCGCAGGCGCATATGCGGTCAGCCGCAAGGTTGATTCTGTCATCCAGTCCTCTGACTCACCCCTTCAGGAGTCTGAACCGATGCAAGGCCAGCCCAATCCAGGCGATCAGCGGATGGCACGAGATCCTCGGCAGCAGATGCGGCGAGAAGACGACGAAAGTGGAATCCCGGAATATGTCGATGTACAGATTCCTGATGGTCGGTCCGGTGATCAGCAACAGGTTATTGCAGTTAAAGTGGTGTGGCAGCACCAGCGTTTGGTCTTGTGGAGCCCCAGTGCGGCATCGACGCAGCTTTTGCGTCAGTCCGCTTTCGTCGTTGAAGACGATGGTGCAGCCTTCTTTGCATCCTGCTGTCTAAGGGCAGGTTCACATCGTGTGCTTCCATTCGGCGATGGCCTTCTCGTCGCGTTCGATGGCCCGGCCCGCGGGCAGTTGTGGGCCCCAGCCCATGCTGCGCGGGATCCGCCATACATGAACGGAGAGGTAGCGTACTCCAAACTCCTCGTCCAATTTAGACAGCGTCCATTGCTGCAAGGGTTTCCGGCTCTAACAGGAATATCCCCATGTAATGAGAAAGTAGGGAGAGCAATCCTCGATAGCAGGACTCAACTGGAAAAGCCTGTCCGCCTGACATCGCCTTTGAACAATTCGGAAGAAAGATATCGCGCGCGATCCATTGTGATTGCCTTCTTGTCTCAACCCCGCCGGCTGTGTTTGCAGCAGGAGTGGTCTTGCCGTCGAGCATTCGTCTCCCAGAGTTCTGTGGGCCTATAGTCGATGACACTACTGTCCGGCTAACGACACGATTTCGACATGCAACTGCAGTTGTTGCTGAGGGTTGCAGGTGAGTATCGTTTGCCGCGATTTGAACGACGATAGCGCCCTACCCCGGGATTCTCGACGGATCAGAATGGTCCGTGAACGAGGGCCGAACCGTTTTCTCTCAGTTGGTGGGTTTCCTCCCGGATCGCGAATTCCGCCGCTGTGTGGCTCGCTACCGTGGCGATGCCCGGTCGAGGGGCTTCTCCTGTTGGGATCAGTATCTGGCGATGGCGTTCGCCCAGTTGACCTGTCGGGACAGCCTCCGCGACATAGAAGCGTGCCTGCGGTCGCTGGGCGGCAAGCTCTACCATATGGGATTTCGCGGCCGCGTGGCGCGGTCCACTCTTGCCGATGCCAATGACACGCACGACTGGCGAATCTATGCCGAGTTCGCTCAAACACTGATCCGCATCGCACGGCCGTTATACGCCTCCGATCCCATCGGCGTAGACCTGGATCAGAGTCTGTATGCGCTGGACTCGACCACGATCGACCTCTGTCTGTCGCTGTTTCCTTGGGCCAAATTCCGCAGGCACAAGGCCGCCGTCAAGCTGCACACGCTGCTCGACCTGCATGGCAACATTCCCACTTTCATTCGTGTAACCGATGGCAGCGTACATGACGTGAATATTCTGGACGAGATCCTTCCCGAAGCCGGCGCCTTCTACGTGATGGATCGCGGCTATGAGCTTGTTGAAAAACTCAAACCGTGCACAAAGGGGACGCTAATCGGGGGATCCCGAATGTCCATCCCAATCGTTTTGACGCGTTATAGGTCAATTCTGAGCGAAGTTCCCTCAGACTTTTTCACGGGGCAGCGTCGCAGAACCATTTTTCAACAAGCTCCTGTATCGACTTCGCGCGTCTCTACGTATTCACACTTTCCTCCGCATTCTTCGTGGTGCGGACCAAACAGAACGTCCTGCTCCAGCGCCGCTACTCGCGGCCCGTGGACAAGAAGAGCACTGGTGTGCGCTCCGACCAGACGGTGATCTTGACCGCCATCAACTCCGCCAAGTCCTATCCCGATGCCCTGCGCCGCGTGAGCTATCACGATGCCGAGACTGACAAACGACCCAAGTTCCTCACCAACAACTTCTCCTTGCCCGCACTTACCATCGCCCAGATCTACAAGTGCCGCTGGCAGGTGGAATTGTTCTTCAAGTGGATCAAGCAGCACCTGCGGATCAAGGCGTTCTTCGGCACCAGCGAGAATGCCGTGAAGACCCAGATCTGGATCGCCGTCTCGGTTTACGTGCTGGTTACTATCGTCCGCAAGCGTCTGGGCCTGGACGTGAGCCTTTACCAAATCCTACAGATTCTGAGCGTAACGCTCTTTGAGAAAACGCCCATTTTACAGGCCCTTCAGCCATCCGACTCCCACGAGAATCTATCCAACTCCGCCAACCAGTTGACCCTGTTCGATTTATAGCCGGACACTGCTGAGTCGATGAAGAACCGTACTGGGGTTGTTCCGACCAGCCACTAGGGCAGTCAAGCTTCAGCCGGCAATGGCGAAAGAACGTAGCGGCTTCCGATTCAGCGTCCTCTTTCCAATATCTCCGAACTTTGCCTTGGCCCGAGATTTGAGCAGCCGATACTGGGTATCTGTAAGCCCCATCTTTGCGCATATCTGATCTGGTGATTGTTCACGCACATAAAACCGAGTAAGGACCTCTTGATCACGCGGAGCAAGAGCGCTTAGTACACTACCGATAAGTGCGATCCGCTGATTTGCCTGAATCTCACGTTCGGGACAGTCGGAGCTTCTTGGATCCACTCCAGGAGTCTCTAGTTCAACTTCACGATTCCGCGCGGCGACCCGCTTCTTGATTTGAGCGCGCACCAGGTGCTTCGCAATCGAGTGAATGAACGCTCCGAGCTTGGAAGGCTCGCGCAATCGTCCCTGGCGTATAGCTCTGAGTACAACGACCATTGTGTCGTGTGTTAGATCCTGGGCAACCTCCGGGCCAAGCTGTCGAATGAAGAAGTACCTTAAACCGCGATTGACCTGTTCGTAGAGTTCAGCGGCGGCCGCTTCATCTTCGCACTGAATTCGAGCAACCAACGCACAGTGGCTACTGGGTCCCTCAGCCGGAACCTGGGGCTCGTCCTCCGGGATGGCAACCAGATTGTCCGGTCCGGACACGGAAGGGGGTAACATGTTGAAAACTCCTAGGGTGCGCCAATTTGTAGGCACACTTGGAAAGTCAGCGGTATCCAGCTGCTTGTGTATCAGCCCGTAGCGATGCCGCGCGCTCTGGATAGGCATTGCAGCCGAACCGAGCTAATCGTGGAGACAAAACATATCGGGCGAACTTTCTGGGTGTCGCCTGATAGGGCGACATGTGTCGCCTTAATATCCTCAGCGACCAATCACCCGCCCGACGGTACTAGTACATACCGTACTATACCGGTGAAATCCCTTAGAACAGAACTATAGCAATTCGTAAAAATTACATTGTGAGAACACGTAGCGAACTAAAGGCGAATAAAAAGGGAATATTTGCTAGCGCGCCAGGTCACCATCGCCTCAATTCTTGGCCGGCCAAAAGACAAAAACGTCGAAAGTGGCGATTGCGTCTGACGATCTCCGACGGCCATCTCCCCGCTCATCAATCTCCGTGCGGATTCTCTGGGTCCTGCGTCCAGACTGGCCTCATCTCAGAGCACACGGCAGGAGCCGCAAGTGGACACGCTGAAGTGTGAGGCGTCCCATGTCCTCACACTACCTTATTTGAGAAATGGTAAGTTTTCGCCCTTTGACCTGATGGCGCCTCGCCAGGAAATCTCTGACGCGCGGATCTATGTATGTGTCGACCGCTCAATATGCCATCAGCGGCGTACCGGAGGAGAAGTACCAGGACCAGCCTCTCGGAACCTGAGTCAGCAGATCGCGCACTTCTTCCAACGCTTCCACATCGCTGGGCTGCGGTCAGTCTAAAACGCTCGCCTTCATCCTGAGTACGCTCTTCGTCGACGGGCTGACACCTAAGTTCCGGAGATCACCCTAGCGGAATCGATGCAGTCCAAACGTCTATCCGGAGAAGTCAAAACTCTCCCTTCTCGCTTACTCGATGCCGTTCTTCACCTCGTTCAGAGCAAGCCCAATCCGCGTCATGACCTCGCACGTCCAATCCAGCGCCTCCCCCGCGAATCCACGGCTGAGGATCACGAAATCGTCTGCGAACCTCACCGCTTCGGCTTGGAATGCCTTCTTCCGCCGCGTGATCGGCAAGTACTACAGAAACCGATTCATGTACAGATTGCCCAGCATCGGGCTGATTTCACCGCATTGCGGTGTTCCTCGGCCGCTGCCGCCTCCGCACGTCAATTGCCGCTTCCCGTTTTCGTCCCGCTCGACCATCGCCACCGTCAGCTTGGTGCCGGATGCCTTAGCCTTGGAAATTTCC
>CAYUZM010000578.1:0-4521 GCA_964449665.1 uncultured Solibacteraceae bacterium | reverse complement strand
GGGCATTGCTTGGCGAAGATTCATCGGGTGGAGGCGGGCAAGGAGGTGTATACGGAGAAGCCGCTTTCGAACAACAGTCGTGATGGCCGGGCGATGGTGACGGCGGCGGAGAAGTCGGGGCGCATTGTGTGCGCGGGGACGCAGCAACGCTCGGCCGATCATTTTCCCGTGGTGGCGAAGATGATTCAGGACGGGGCGATTGGCAAGGTGAGTTACGTGCGCGTGTGGAACTTCATCAACCGCTGGCCGGAGGGCGTGGGGAAGTTGAAGGTGGGTCCGCCGCCGAGCGATCTTGATTGGGATATGTATTGCGGTCCCGCGCCGCTGGTGCCGTATGCGCCGCAGAAACACATCGCCACGTATCGCTGGTTCTTCGATTATTCAGGCGGATGGATTACCGACTACGGCGCGCATCGCTTCGACACGGTGCACCAGATTATGGGTGTGGATGCGCCGGTGGCGGTGTCGGCGTCGGGCGGGCGGTTCAATTTGAAGGACGATTCCGACATTCCCGACGTGCTGCAGGTGACCTACGACTATCCGGAGTTTGTGATGACCTATGAGGCCGTGTTGACCAACGGGCACGGGCTTGGCGGGCGGCAGGCGGGCATGCGTTACTACAACGCGCGCGGCGAGATGGACAGGCCGAATGGGATGGCGTTCTACGGCACGCTGGGGACGATTTTCGCGGATCGCATCGGGTATGAGGTGTATCCGGAAAAAGGCGGGCCGGAGCGGGTTTGGAAGAACACGACCGATGCGACTCGCGTGCATGCGCAGCATTTCGTGGATTGCGTGCGGACGCGGAAAACGCCGCGTGCGACGGCGCTGATCGGGCACCGCTCGAACATCGTACCGCTGCTGGGGAACATCGCCTATAAGACGAAGTTGAAGCTGCGTTGGGACGAAGCGAAGGAGACGTTCATCGGAGCGCCGAAGGAAGCGCACATGCTGCTGGGGCGGAAGGCGCGGAAGCCTTGGGATCGCGTGACGGTGTAGGCTACGGCAGCGCGCAATTGAAGTTTGCGGCGTCGTCGATGCTGCCGGTGCCCTTGTACTTCGCGGTCTGCGGATAGGGGCAAAGCGGGCGCGTGCGGACGGTCTTTCCGTTCAAGATGCGCGCGCCGGTGATGCGGTCGGGGGCTTTGCCTTGTTCGACCCAATCGACAACGACGAGGAGCGGCTCGAAGGAACCCGCGCCCACACCGCCGCCGCAGTGGAAGACTCCGGGCTGCATGAAGAGGCGGAAGAAGTCGGGCGTTTGCGCGCCCATGCGCTGCATCGCGTTCTCGTAGTAGTCGACGCCCATCTGTGCGTTGAGCGACTGGTCGGCCCAGCCGAAGTACATGAGGAGTTTGTTTTTGCGGTCGCGGAAGGCGGTAAGGTCGGGATTGGTGGCGTCGACGATGCCGCGAATCCAGTCCAGTTGCGGGGCGTGCTTTTCCACGTCGAAGGCGCGCAGTTCGATGCCTTGTTCCTTGCGCGGGAAGGCCATATAGCGGAAGAAGCTTTCGGCGAAGCCGTGGGCGATGGTCTTGTCGGCCGTTTCGCGCACGATCCACTGGTCCCAACCGCTTCGGCCGTCTGCTCCGGCGACCTCGGCGCCCACGGGCCAACCGGGAAAGATGCGCTTGCCCTGGCTCTTGATATCTCCGTAGATTTTTTCGAGGGTGCCGATTTGGGCATCGGTGAAGCACTTGGGCGTGTCGCCGCCGGCTTCGCAACGCGGTAGATCGCGCGCGGGCTGAAAGCCGCAGCGGCGCGGATCGTCGATGAGGCCGTCCTTCAATCCGTCCTTTTCGTCGCAGAGCGCGTAAATGCGGTCGGAAAGCGTGGCCAGCTTGGCGTAGGGAACCGGCGCGGCGGCGAGCGCTTGCGCGGTGCACGCGAAACTGGTCATGGTGCCGGTCCAATCGAGAACGGGAGCGCCGGCGACGATGCCATCGAAGTCGCCGGGGAAGCGTTGCGCGAGAATGAGCGCCTGGCGGCCGCCGGTGGAGCAGCCCTGGAAGTACGAGCGGGTGGGCTTCGTACCGTAGTAGGCGGTGGCGATGCGTTTTCCGGCTTCGGCGGTGACGTGGAGCGAGCGGAAGGCGTAGTCGAGGAGTTTCTGGCGATTGAGGGCGAAGGTAGCGAGGGGCTCGTCGCGGTTGTCGTGGCCGGTGTTGGTGATGGCCTGCACGAAGCCGCGGCGCATGGCCTGGCCCCGGAGCAGGAGGCGCTGCGGCGATTCGAGCGAGTCGCCCGCGTAGCCGCCGCTGCCGGTCATCATGAAGCGGCGGTTCCACTTGGTGGGCAAGGTGACTTCGATCCGGATCTCGGGAAGTATCTGTGCCATGACGCGGCAGAACTCGGGGATTTCGCCTTCGGCCTTCATGAGTACTGCGCTCTCGATGGTGAGGTCGAAGCCGGTGAGGTTGTAGAGGGAGGAACAGGCGACCTTAGGCGCGCCGGGTGCTTCGCCCGCGGGCGGGTTCAGGAATGTGAAAGTGGTTTGCGCGGAGGCGCAGGCGGCGGAGAGCAGGAGGAGGGGCCAGAGACGCATGGTCCTTACTATAGAGGAGGTTTGTGGGGACACGAGGAGGAGACGCCCGCCGAACAGGGGTGCAACCCGTGCGGCGGGCGCGATGCGGCAGGACTACCGCTGAATGCGGGCCGAGCCGCCTTTGGCGAAGGCGCGAACCTGTTCGAGCGAGGCCATGGTGGTATCGCCCGGGAACGTGGTGAGCAGCGCGCCGTGGGCCCAGCCGAGGTTGACGGCGTCCTGTTCGGTTTCGCCGTTGAGGAGGCCGTAGATGAAGCCCGCGGCAAAGCCGTCGCCGCCGCCGACGCGGTCGAGGACGTCGAGCTCGGCGGTGGGAGCCTGGAAAGTTTTGCCGTCGATCCAGGCGACGGCGCTCCAGGAGTGGCGGTTGGTGGAGTGGACTTCGCGCAGCGTGGTGGCGACGATTTTGACCTTGGGGTGCTTCTGGATCACCTGGTCGATCATGCCGAAGAAGGTGCTGGGGTCGAGTTTCGATTTGGCGGCGACTTCGGGGCCGGGGATGCCGAGGCCCAACTGCAGATCCTCTTCATTGCCGACGAGCACGTCGACGTTATCGACGATGCGGGCGATCACCTCGACGGCGCGCTTCTCACCGCCCCAGATGTTCCAGAGTTTGGCGCGGAAGTTGAGGTCGAAGCTGATGACGGCACCGGCCTTCTTGGCGGCCTTCATGCCTTCGATGATGACTTCGGAGGTGGTCTCCGAAAGGGCCGCGAAGATGCCGCCGCTGTGAAACCAGCGGATGCCGCCGGCGAAGATGTGGTCCCAATCGAAATCGCCGGGCTTGAGTTGCGCGGCGGCTTCGTTGGAGCGGTTGTAGAAGACGACGGGGCCGCGCACGCCGTGGCCGCGGTCGGAGTAGACGGTCGCGATATTCGGACCGTTTACTCCGTTATGCTTGAAGCGCTTGTAGAAGCCGCGCACGCCCATGGCCTTGACGCGTTCGGCGACCAGTTCGCCGATGGGGTAGTCGACCATGGCGCTGACGACGCCGGTGTTGAGGCCAAAGCAGTCGGCCAGGTTGGCCGCGGCGTTGAACTCGCCTCCGCTGACGTGGATTTCGCACGTGGTGGCTTTGCGGAAGGGGATGATGCCGGGATCCAGACGGTGGATCAGAGCGCCGACGGCGGCGAAGTCGAGGGCGCCGTCCTTACGAATGTTCAATCCATAGCTCATGTAGAGGTCTCCAAATATGTGTAGCGGCTCAGAGGTTTGTGTACCGGCTCAGAAGTTTGCGCACCGGCTAGACGTTGTACGTGCTCGAAGATACGCGGCCGCCGCGGCCTGTCCAGTTGGTGTGGAAGAACTCGCCGCGCGGTTTGTCGATGCGTTCGTAGGTGTGTGCGCCGAAGTAATCGCGCTGCGCCTGGAGCAGATTCGCGGGCAGGCGGCCGGTGCGGAAGCCGTCGAAGAACGAGAGCGCGGTGCCGAAGGCGGGCGTGGGGACGCCGAACTCGATGGCCTTCACGATGGCGCTGCGCCAGGAGTCCTGATACTTGAGCAGCGTCTGAGCGAAGAAGTCGTTTAGCAGGAGATTGGAGAGCTGCGGGTTCTGGTCGTAGGCTTCCTTGATCTTGCCCAGGAAGCGGCTGCGGATGATGCAACCGCCGCGCCACATCAGGGCGATGCCGCCGAAGTTGAGGTTCCATTTCATCTCTTTGGCCGCTTCGCGGAGCAGCATGTAGCCCTGGGCGTAGGAGATGATTTTCGAACAATAGAGGGCGCGGCGCACGTCTTCGATGAAGGCCTTGCGGTCACCGGTGAAGGTCCTGGCGGGCCCGGAGAGGATCTTCGAGGCGGAGACGCGTTCGTCCTTCATGGCCGAGAGGCAGCGCGAATAGACGGCTTCGACGCTGAGCGTAACGGGGACCCCGAGTTCGAGCGAACTGGTGCCGGTCCACTTTCCGGTGCCCTTTTGGCCTCCGGGGACTAGGATCTTGTCCACCATCGGCTGTCCGTGGCCTTCGAGCTTGGCG
>CAYUZM010000577.1:0-4521 GCA_964449665.1 uncultured Solibacteraceae bacterium | reverse complement strand
AAGCCGTCAGTTCGACGTCGCGCAGGAGCACGTTTATGGGGGCCTCGATTCGCGACCAATAGATATTGCGGCCCTTGAAACGGATCCATGGCTCGATGGCCTCGGCGATGTGAAAGAACAGGTGGCCTCCGACGACACGTTGCATACCTGTCTCGCCGATGGCAATCCGGGCGAAGCGCCTTTCCCAGATCAGGGTGGGACCGGCGGGGTTTCGCGTGTCGACGCCGAATATGGTGCCGCCGTGAAAGTTGGTGCCGATCCAGAGCAGGCCACGGTCGTCGAAGTTGAGGAACGTAAGCGCACCGAATGAGCGCGCGGAGATGACGCTGAGAAATCCTTCGCGGCGGAGGACACCGGAGGCGTCCAGGCGGTAGGTAAGCAGGTTCTTTTGCGTGTTGGCGGCGACGACATCGCCACGAACGTCGATATCGATGACATCAAGCGGTTGGGTATGAACGTGTAGCGGATTGAGGGGGTTGGCGAGGGAGAACACTTCAATCGCGCCGAGGCGCACGACTAGGAGATGGAGGCCGCAACGGACGACTTTGTCTATGTTGTAGCCGGGGGCGAGCCGTCCGGCCAAGCGTGGCGAGGCGGGAATGGTGTAGTCGACGATTTCAACCCAGGTGCCCGTGCGGTCACCGGAGAGTGCGTAGACGAGGTTCCCGTAGGGAATGATCGAATCCGTGGGGATGGGAAGCCTGGAGACCAGTTGAGGAGCGCGCGGATTCCGATTGTCAAAGAGCGACAGGGAACGGTTGGTGCCGAAGAACATGCGCTGGTCCTGAAACTCGACGTTCAAGCCGTAGACGTCGAGTTCGTCGACGGTGGCGATGAGGGCGGGTTCGGGCTGATCGAGGTCGTAGACCTTGAGCACGGCATGATCGTTCAGATCGCGAATGGTGACGGGGTCCTCGGCAACGTAGGCATACGGCCAGCGCAGTTCGAAATCCCACAGTCCGCCAAAGCCGCCGAAGTTGTCGATGGGGGTGATGTTCGGGCGTGTGGGGAGTTGGTGGATTTCAAAGCCCAGCGCAGAGGCTGAGAAGACGGCGAAGTCGCGGCCGGGAAGGAAGCGGGCGGAGAAGTCGCCACCGAGCACGGCGCGCGATCCTTCGGTAACGACGGGGTTACTGGGATCTTTGAGATCGACGATGGTGAGATTCGGGTTCTGGACCGTGGTGGAGCCGAGCACGCGCAGGGTGGACGCGTCCCAATCAAACGGCTGCATGCGAGGGATTTCGGCGAGGCGTTCCGGCAACTGGCCGGGGTGCAGCCGGAACACGGCGTCACCAGCGACGAGAAGGCCGGGGAGGAAGATGGGCCGGGCAACGCTACCGGCGGGAAGTTCGCCCAGGTAGGCAGGCGGGTTCGACCGGCGGTCATAGACGCGGAGGCGTTCGGAACCGGTGTCGATGGGGAAGAGGGAAACGACAGCGACGAGAAAATCTTCGTTGACGCCAATTGAGCGTACAGTGCGAAGGGGCGCGGGTTCTTCCAGGGTGTGGGACGATTCCAGTTGCATCACCGGGCCGCGCGTCCAATGTTCTAGGGTGAGGGGCTTAGTGTGATAGAGATCGACACCGGAGGCGCGGAAGAGAGAATCGCCGAGCCAGGTTTCCGTGCTGCCGTCGCGCAGATCAACGGGCGGGATGGGAATGAGGCTATCCCATTCCAGGCCAGTGGGCGTGATGCGGTAGACGGCCAAGAGGGGCCCGAACTTCTGGTCGCCGAGGGAGTTGTAAAGCCGGTCTCCATGAATCCACATCCAACCGCCGGCGCGAATGTTGGCGATGGCCGAGAGCCAGCGAGGGGCATGTGGGTTGGAGATGTCCCAGGTGTCGATCCATCCGAGTCCGAGGACATTCTCGTAGCCAAGCGTGATGCCGTCTTCCGCCGAAGGCCTGCTGTGAACAAAGAGGAGGTTGCCGCTGACGGCAACGGAGTCGCCAAAGGCCCCCACCGAAATGGGCCACGGATGCTCGCTGCCGGGCTTGCGGATCTGGTCGAAGTGGCGCGCGCCGAACGCGATGGCCCCAGGAGTATCCGGGCCGGGCAGGAGTTCGACGACATGGGGTTCCATGCCGGGAGGCTGAACCTGAAGGAGGGAGAGCCCCTGGTCGAGTTCGCCTGCGCCGCGGATAAAGCCTCCGGCGGGGGTTACGGCGCCATTGCCGGAAAGCGCTCTGACGGGCGCGGCATGGACGGCTTCGGCGCTGGCAAGGGGGAGCGGGACTTCCTGGCCTGGGAGGGCGACGGGATGCTCCGGCAGCGAGGTAACCGGGAGCACGCCGACGATGGCGGTGCCACAGTGTTGCGAGCCGGCCACGCAAGCCTCGACCCGCACGTAGCAGGTGGGGCAGCCGGTGCCGGGGGGCACACACAACCGGCCCTCGGCGCCGACGGTACCGAGAGTGGAACTCCAGCGAAGTGGTGCGGGGGCGGATCCTAAAACGGTGGAGTCGATCTGCATGCATGCACCGGCGGCCATGTTGCGCGAGGCGGCCACGAGCCTTAGGATGGGCGCGGCTTCGAGAGGGACGCGGTTGGACGAGACGCGCTCTTCGGGCAGCCCTTGCTGGAGGTAGACGTAACCAGATCGAAAATTGGGGACGACCGGGAGCGTGCCCGTGTGGTCATCCGCAAGTTGAATGGGAATGCAGGTGTCGCCTTGCGGGAGGCTCGAGAAGCAGATGGCGCGATCCTGCCATTCGAAGTTCCGGGTGACGACGCGGATTTGCCCGCCGGGCGGGACGACGCGTGGTTCGACGGAAACGATTTCAGGCGCGGGAATCGGTTGCGCGGCCGCGATGAGGGAGCCAAGCAGGAGAGCAGCGATCAGGAACCGGGCGGCCGGGAGAGGGGACATCCAAATTCTCAGGATGACACTTCGAAGTGTATAAAGAAAGCTGGGCAATCGGAACGGAGGGAACTGTTGGTTTCAAAATCGGCGTGGTGGGCGGGAGCGGCGATGCTGTCGATGTGCGTGCTCGCGCAGGGAAAGGGAGTGCGTGTAGAGTTTGACCCGCAGCGGAGCGATGTCGGGCCGTACCCGACGGACTTCCAGACAGTGACGGACGAGCGGCAGGTGACGGGGTTGCGGGTGAACCGGCCGGGCAATCCGTTCTTTCAGTACGCGCTCGATCCGGCGTTGAACCGGCTGGACGGGTTTGCGATCAACACGCGGCTGACGGTGAAGTTCAGCGGCGCGGTGCGGACGGAGACGCTGCGGCAGGGGATCTTTTTCGTGTGGCTCGATGCGGTGCAAGGCGAGCGGTACCATTTGCGGCCAGCGGGGCACATCACGCAGATCAACGAAGTAACCTACGACGCGACGGCGAACCGGGCGCATGCGAAGCCGGATGAGCCGTTCGAGGGCGCACGGCGGTACGCCATTATCGTGACGAGCGCGGTGCTCGATGCGGCGGGCGATGCGGTGGAAGAGGACGCAGGGTTTCGCGCCTGTCTGGAGCGCAAGATTGGCGGCGCGTATTGCGAACAGTTGAGCGAAGCGGTGTTTCGCGCGGGCGGATCGTTTCCGCCGAGCCACCGCATTGTGGGCGGGAGTATCTTCACGACGCTTAGCGCGACGGCGTTTCTGGAACAGGCGCGCAACGTCGTGATGCGGACGGCGCCGCTGTTCATGCGCGTGACGCCGGGCATTGTGAGCATTGCCGACATCAACGCGGGGTTGCTGCGGGTGGAAGTGGGTCCCGATGGCAGGACGGAGGACATTCCGTTTCCGGCGTCGCTTTCGATCTTGCCGGCGTCGGGCGTGAGGCGGGTGGCGGTGGGTTCGTTTCGTTCGCCGCGATTCGTGGATGAGAACGGACTGCTGCCGGACACGCCGACGGCGATGGAGCCGGTGGCGTTGGGCGAAGACGAGATTGAGATGAGCGTTTACCTTCCGGCGACGGCGATGCCGGCGGGCGGGTACCCGGTGCTGGTGGCCGGGCATGGGTTCGGGGACAGCCGCTTCGGGTTTCCGACGGCGCTGGCGGTGGGGCAGCTATCGGCGGGTTATGCAGTGGTGTCGATCAACGCATTTGGCCATGGGTATGGGGCGGGCTCGAAACTGATATTGACGCGGACGGGCGGACAGCAACTGGAGATTCCGGCACGTGGGCGCGGGGTGGACCGCGACGGCAACGGGCGGATCGAGGCGGGCGAGGGCTGTGTGCAGGTGTCGCCGCAATCGTTGGTGCTGACGCGCGATTGTGTGCGGCAGACGGCGGCGGATTTGATGCAGTTGTTGCGAGTGTTGCGCGAGGGTGTGGATCTGGATGGCGACGGGCGGCCCGAGTTGAACGGGGGGCGAACGTTCTATATCGGGCAATCGCTGGGGGCGTTCTACGGGACGCTGCTGCATGCGGTGGAGCCGGAGTTGCGGGCGGCGACGCTCAACGTGGGGGGCGGGTCGGCGGTGCCGACGATGCTGTATGGCGGGGAGAGGCGGGCCGAGATGGGAGCGCTGCTGGAGCAACTGGGATTTCCGGCGTTCGAGCCAGGGGCGGGGTTGCC
>CAYUZM010000576.1:0-4530 GCA_964449665.1 uncultured Solibacteraceae bacterium | reverse complement strand
TCGTCTGTTACGGGCAGAAAGAGATCGCCACGCCGAACATCGACAAGCTCGCGGCGCAAGGCACGCGGTTCACGCAAGCCTACTCGGGGGCGACCGTGTGCGCGCCTTCGCGCTGTTCGCTGATGACGGGCAAGCATCAGGGCCATGCCACGATTCGCGGCAACCGCACGCCGGAGATCGCGATCCTGCCGGACGAGGTGACCATCGCCGAGGTCTGCAAAATGGCCGGCTACCGCACGGGGATGTTCGGGAAGTGGGGCATCGGTGGTCCGGCGACGCTCGGGCGTCCCAACGCGCAGGGCTTCGATGAGTGGTTCGGCTACCCGAGCCAGTTGCACGCGCACATGTACTATCCGGAGCACCTGTGGGAGAACGAGACCGAGGTGTTCCTGCCGAAGAACTTCAACGGCGCGCGAGGGATTTATGCGCCCGACCTGATCTTCCCGAAGGCGCTTGAGTTCATCGACCGCAATCGCGCGAACTCCTTCTTCCTCTACCTGCCGTTTACCTACCCGCACACGAACAACGAGTTGGGCAACCAGACGGGCGATGGGATGGAGGTGCCCGACCATGGCTCGTACAAAGACAAATCGTGGCCGAAGCCGGAGAAGGGTTTCGCGGCCATGGTAGAGCGATTGGACATCGCCGTCGGCCAACTGATGGCCAAGCTGGCCGAGCATAATCTGGATCGCAACACGCTGGTGATTTTCACCTCCGACAACGGCTCGCACCAGGAGGGCGGGCACAAGGTGGACTTCTTCGATTCCAACGGTCCTTACAAGGGCTGGAAGCGCGACCTGTACGAAGGCGGCATTCACGTGCCGATGATTGCCCGCTGGCCAGGGCGGGTTCCGGCGGGCAAAGTGAGCGAGCAGATCTGGGCCTTCTGGGACGTGCTGCCGACGGTGGCCGAACTGGTGGGCGTGCCCGCGCCAAAGGGGATCGATGGTATCTCCATGGCGAATGCGCTGCTCGGCAAGGCGCAACAGGATCGTGAATATTTGTACTGGGAGTTTCACGAACGCGGCTTCGACCAGGCGGTGCGCATGGGCCGTTGGAAGGGCGTGAAGCGCAGCGCCAACGGCGGGCGCGTGGAGCTTTATGATTTGCCCGAGGACGTAGGCGAGGTGAAGGATGTGTCGGACTCTCACCCGGACGTTGTGAAGCGCATGGAACAGATCTTCAAAGAGGCGCGGACGGATTCCCTCGACTTTCCCGTGAAGCGGTGAGTTTGGGACTTTGGGCCGCCGATGGCCGCCGGTCTGCGCGGATGCGGACTTCAGGCGGCGATCTGTTGTTTGTTGGCGCAGCAGTGTTTGTATTTGAGGCCGGAGTTGCAGGGGCACGCCGCATTGCGTCCGGGCACTGCCGGGCGGCTTACAGGCGATGGGGGCGCGGCCACAACCGCCGGCCGGCGCATGGTTCGCAATCCGTTTCTGGTGGTGTTGGTGGCGACAATCGCCAGGAGGGGATCATTCGCCAGTTCCGGGTATGTCTCCTGGAGGAAGCGGGCGAGTTGGAGGCGGCGAAGCTCTTCGTAGGCGTAACGGCTCTGGCGCAGGTTGGCGGTGAGCAGGCGCATGCGGCGCGGGGTTTCTTTGTGGGCAAGATCCGGGTCGGCCTCGATGTGTTTCATGAGGAAGGACGCCAACGTGGACAGGTTGACGATTTGGCTGAAGAACATCTCTTCGAGCGCGCCGTTGGGACGAAGCTCTTTGCGTAGCTGATCTGCGGAGGCAATCATCTTACCTCCATTATGACACGCCCCTATGCAAGTTTTTCCTTGTAAGTAATTGATAATAAACATAAAACTTACTCGTGACGGCCCAGGTTGTATACTGGCATTCTTCGATGCCGCCACTGTTATGGCTGGCGTTGCTGGCCTTCGGGCAGGCGGCGCTTCTTCAGTTCACCAACGCCGGGAACACGCTGCATTACCAGCACTTGGCGCTGTCGGAGTGGCGCGCGCATGGGCCGGCGTTGGCGGTGTTGGCGGTGCAGGGAGCGGCAGTGATGGCGGGGCTGGCGCGGGGCCTTCCGCTCAAGGGGTGGCGGCTGTGCGTCCTGTTGTCCGTGGCGGTGGCGTTTTCGGCGGCTCCCTCGCGGGACTTGGGATTCTACGCGGCTGAACTGGCGGTGGCGGGCGCAATTGCCTGCGTGCAGTTGGGGAACCTGTGGCTCGCCGCGGCGGCGATTCCAGCGGGTGCGGTGGCGAAGCTGATGGCGCGCGTTCCGGTTTGGCTGCTGGCCGTGGTCGTGTCCGTTGCGGCGGCGGTGTTGAACCTGACGGTGTATGAGAACCACCCGCACATTGCCGACGAGTTGGCGTTCCTGCTGCAGGGGCGGATGTACGCACAGGGCCAGATCGCCATCGCCGCCCCGCCGGTGCCGGGGGCGTTCGAGATCGACCTGTTTGTGATGGGCGCCAAGGAGTGGTTCTCCTGCACGCTGCCGGGGTATCCGCTGCTGTTGGCGGCAGGGCACTGGGTAGGCGCGCCGTGGCTGGTGAATGCGTTGCTCGCGGGGGCGAACGTGTGGCTGGGGCACCGTCTTTTCTTGCGCGTGCTGGCACCCACGGCCGCGATGCTGGCCACATGGCTGCTGGCGGCGTCCCCCTGGAACCTCTTCCTGGCGATGAGCTACATGAGCCATACCGCGGGACTGACGTTTCTGTTGCTCATGCTGCTTCCGCTCACGTCTTTCCTGCGGCATGGCGGCCTGCATAGCCTGCTGCTTTCCGGCTTGGCGCTGGGGGCGCTTTGGGCGACGCGAATGCTGGACGCGACGGCGATTGCGCTGGCCGCCGGGATCTTCCTGCTCGTGCGCACGCGGCGGCTTGCTCCGCCGGTGGCGTTCACGGCGGGATTTCTGGTGCCCGCTTCGGCGATGCTCGCCTACAACGCGCGGCTGACGGGAAGCCCGTTCTACACCACCTTGAACTACTACTTCGACACGGCCTACCGTCGCGGCGTGAACCGGTTGGGGTTTGGCGGCGATGTAGGCCTCGATTGGGCGTTCGATCCGTTTCCGGGACACGGCGTGGGCGATGCCGCGGGCAACTCCGTGTTGAACCTGTTTCAGTTGAATACGGAGTTGTTCGGCTGGGCGGGCGGTTCGCTGGCCGTGCTGGCGGCAGGCCTGCTGATGCGGCGATGGGAGCGGGCTGACACGTGGCTGTTGGGTATGACGGCATTCCTGCCTGCCGTTTATTCGCTCTACTGGTTCAGCGGCGGCCCTGATTTTGGGGCGCGCTACTGGCACCTGGCGCTGGTTCCGCTGGTGGCGTGGACGGCGCGCGTGTTGGACGGGCGGGCGATGAGCGCGGCGGCGGTAGCGGGGATCGTGATTGCGACGGCTGTGTTCGTTCCGTGGCGGGCGGCCGACAAATACCGGGGATATTTGCAGATGCGGCCGGACTTGCGGGCGATGCGCCTAGATGCCGGCGGGCCGGCGCTGGTGTTCGTGAAAGGGCGGCGGCATCCGGACTATGCTTCGGCCAGCTACTACAACCGGCTCGATTTTCAGGGGCCCATGGTCTTCGCCTGGGATCGCGACGAAGCCACGCGGAAGGCCGTGCGGGCGGCCTATCCGGGGCGGCGTGTGTTTACGGTGGAGGGGCCAACGTTGACCGGAGGTGGTTATCGTATCCTGTCGTCTCAGGCGGAACCCTGATACAGAAACGCAACAGAACAGCCGATCTCATGTACAGAAAACGATGGCTTCCACATCACTGGCCCCGGCGGAACGCGGAATGAGCGCGGCATCGGGCACTTGGTACGACTACATTACGCTGCTGCGTCCGCGCGATTGGATCAAGAACCTTTTCGTGCTGGCGCCGCTGTTGTTTTCGGGCAAATTCCGCGACCTGGATGCGGTGCAGAACGCGATTCTGGCGGCGCTGGTGTTTTCCGTGGTGTCGGGGGCGACCTACATTTGGAACGACTTGTGCGACCGGGGCGACGACGCCATGCATCCGGTGAAGCGCCACACGCGGGCGATTGCGGCGGGGCGCATTTCGGTGGGCGCGGGGCGGGCGTACCTGGTGGTGATGCTGTTGGTGTCGGCGGGGCTGATGTCCCTGATGCCTGCGGTGGTGCCGGCGGTGCTCGCGTATTTGATTTTGCAGACGGCGTATGGGTTGCTGTTGCGGCAGGTGCCGGTGTTGGACCTGTTCGCGATTGCGACGGGCTTTGTGTTTCGCGTGGTGGCCGGAAGCGCGGCGATTGACGTGAAGACGTCGTCGTGGATGTTCATCGCGACGGTATCGCTGGCGCTCTATCTGGCGGCTTCGAAGCGGCTGGCGGAGATGCGTTCGACGGGCGCGGGGGCGCGGATCACGCTGGAGCGCTACGACGAATCGACGCTGGAATTCTTCACGCAGATGAGCGCGCTGGCGATGGCGATCTTCTATGTGCTGTTCACGGTGCTGGAGCGGCCCGTGCTGCTGCACACCTCGTTCTTCGTGTTTCTGGGCGTGTTCCGGTACCGCTACGTGACGCAGAAGAATTCGACGCTGGAGACGCCGTCGGA
>CAYUZM010000575.1:0-4530 GCA_964449665.1 uncultured Solibacteraceae bacterium | reverse complement strand
GAACGCGGAGAAGGGAACCGAGAATCCGGCGTTGCGCGCGGCCGCGGAGGTGATGGACGAACGCATGATGGACTGCGCCTGCGTGACGCCGTAGCGCGACACCAGTGCCTGGTAGTCGGCCGTGGGCACCTGATTCAGATTCAACAGTCCTGTTTGGAGGTGCGTGCCGACGTTGGCGTTGTAGCCAACTTCGACAACCATATTCTCGGCCATCTGGCGTTGGATGGTGAAGGTCCAGAAGAGGTTCTCGGGTGCGCGGGTCGCTTCCTGGCCTTGCCAGAAGTCGACGGTATTGCCGTTGGAGAATGCGGGGTCGATGGCCGGCGGGAGCCTATAAGCGGGTAGGCCCTGGTCGAGTTTGAAGGTGGGAGAAACGCCTTGCGAGGTGTTGTTGAAGACGTACTGTCCGATGAAGCCTGCGAAGTGTCCGCTGCCGGCGACGGCGGTGACGCGAGAGAACGACCGCCCGAATGCCATGCGGAACGTGGTCTTATTGTCCGGCGTATAAGCCAGTCCAAGGCGCGGGCCCCAGCCGCCATACCAGTTCGGTACGAGGCTGCGCCGGTTTTCGCGTCCTTCGCCGAAACCGGCGAACCAGAGAGCGCCGGGAATGCCGTCGGCGCCGGGGTTGGGGCGCGCGGGGTTGAAGTCGGAGTATTCGTCCTTGCCGTTGGTGGGCGCGAATGTCACGTCGTAGCGAAGTCCGAAATTGAGGGTGAGTTTGCGCGTGATGCGCCAATCGTCTTGGGCGTAGAAGCCGAAGTAGGGATACTTCTGGGTGACGGCGCGGATGGTCTCCGTGCGGCCGAGGTGGGCGTCGCCGAGCAGGAATGAGGCGAAGGAACTGCCTCCGCTATTGGGCCAACTGGTAGCGCCGGGAATCGAGGTCCCGAGGAAGTTGAAATCGGCGCGGCCCGCGATGTCCTGCTGGCCGAAGCCGTCGGCGTTCTGGTTTTGATGCTGGAAGCCGAACTTGAGCGTGTGGGAGCCGCGGATGTAGCTAAGGTCGTCCTTGATGCCCCAGCCGGGCTGGTCGGTTCCGTTGTAGCTTGCCGAGCCCCAGGCGGTATAGCCATCGGTGAAATTGATGACGGGGAAGTTCTGGTTGCAGTCGACGACGTTCTTGATGCAGACCTTGTCCTTCCAGTTCTTGTCGACGTTGGCGGAGTAGCTGTTTTTTGTGAACGTGTTTTTCGCCCACGAGAAGTGGTTCACCATGTTGGGCGAGATGGTCCAGTCTTCGGTAACGCGGAAAGCCTCGGTATCCCAGGCTTGCAGTTGGCCGTTCCAGAGAGGCTCGGGGAGGCCGGGCGCGCCGGCGGGTCCTGCTTTGCGGCGGTAGATGGTGGTATTCCACAGGAAGCTGAGGCGATGGTTGCTGCCGATCATCTGATCGCCCTTCACGCTCCATTTGTCGGTGGGAGTGACGAGGGTTCCGCCCGAGACGATGTAGTTCTGGCGGACGTAGGCGCTGGTACCGGGGAGGCCGCCTCTGTTTGGAGCAACGGCTTTGCCGAACTGGGCAATGGCGTTTGAGGTGGTGGCGAAGCGGCTGGTGGGGATCAGATTGTTGGGAAAGAGGTCGCGCACCGACCCGGATCCGCTGGCATTGGGCCGCGTGGTGCCCGGATCGTATATGGGCACTTGGCGATTGTTCTGGTCGACCCAATTGCGGAAGTCGCCGGAGTACATCTCCGGAGTCGGCACGGTGAGGATCGTATCGTTGGCGCCGACGCGGTTGCGGAAGCCTTCGTAGGCGACGAACCAGAAGGTCTTATTGCGGCCGTCGTAGATTTTGGGGATGTAAAGGGGGCCGCTGGCGGTGACGCCGAAATCGTTCTGACGGTAAATGCTGCGGCTGCTGGCGAAGAAGCCGCGGGCGTCGAGTTTATCGTTGCGGAGGAAGTCGTAAACGGTACCGTGGAATTGGTTGGTGCCGCTTTTGGAGGCGAAGGTCATGACGCCGCCGCCGGCTTGGCCGTATTCGGCCTTGAAGCCGTTGGTGTCGACGGTGAACTCGGTGAGCGCTTCGACGGAGGGTGTGTTTAGGGCCGCTTCGTTTGTATCGCCGGAGCGATTGGTGGCGACGCTATAGCCATCGAGCGTCGCGTCCCAGCTTGCGGCCTGACCTCCCCCCAGCGACAAGCGGTTGCCGTCACCGCGCGCTTCGGGAACGATGGCGACGAGGTTGAACGGACTGCGCAACGTACCACCGACCACAAGCGGGAGCTCATCTACAAGTTTGTTTTGGACCTGAGTGGAGACCTTGGCGTTGTCGGTCTGGATGACGGTGGCAGCGGCGGAGACTTCGATCTGTTCACTGACCTGGCCGAGTTGCAGCGTGGCGTCGAGACGCAGCGTGGACGCGGCGGCAACGATCACATTTTGCTGGACGGACTTCTTGAATCCCGCGGCGACGATTTCGACACGGTATTGGCCTGGGACCAGATTGGGCACGGAGAATTCGCCGGAGTTGGTGGATGTGGAGCGGGAGGTCGCGTTGGTGGCGACGTGGACAACGGTGAGTTCCGCGCCGGCGACCGCGCCACCGGTCGGGTCGGTGATGAGGCCGCCGATGGACCCGCGCTCGCTTTGGGCGAGCAGGCAGGGTCCCAGCAGGAGGGAGAGCGCGACGGAGCGATACATGAAGATCCTTTCACAGCACGAGAATGAAGAAAGTGTAATGACATCGAGCGCTCGCGTCAATCGTGAGATTGAAAAAACTTCACAAAAAAATAGTCACCGCGTGTGCGAGGGGTGCGGCGGAACGGGTTTCGATGGCGGAGCGAGGGGAAACGCGCTTGGCGTTGGCCACCGAGCGGGAATCGCGCGCCGCCGGCGTCCACCTTTTGCACGGAGACGCGGGCGCTGTATAATGCCCGGCAAGCTGGAATTCACACGAATTCAGAGGATGGTGACGAGGATGCGCATGAAGAACTGGGTTGTGCTGGGAATAGTCTTACTGTGCGCGGCGGTGGCGCCGGCGCAAAAGCGGGGGAAGGTAGATATCAATACGGAAACGCCGGAAGGCCAGGCGCTGCAGGCGATCGGGCAGGAGGCGGACCCTGTCAAAAAGCTGGCCTTGCTGGAGGAGTTTCTGCAGAAGCATCCGGCGCATCCCGGCGCACTGTGGGTGTTGGGGCAGGCCGAAACAGCGTATGCGAAGGCGGGCCAGCACGACAAGGTGTTGGCGACAGTGCCGAAGATTCTCGCCGCCGATCCGGCCGACGTGGAGATGGCGCATCAGGGCTTGAAGTCAGCCGAAGCCAAGGGCGACACGGCGCTGGTGGTGGAGTGGGCGCAGAAGACGCGGGAATCGGCGCAGGCGGCCGAAAAGCTGCCCAAGCCCGCCGACGAAGATGAGCTGGAGAACTGGAAGCACACAGTCGATTTCGCGCAGCAGGTGCAGAAATATTGCGATTACTCGCTCTACGCGCATGCGTTGAAGGTGGCCGATCCGGCCGGGAAGATTCAGGCGGGCGAGGCGCTGGCGAAGGCGAATCCACAGAGTGAGTATGTGCCGCAATTGAACGAAACTCTGTTTGTCGCCTACCGGCAAGCGAACCAGAACGACAAGGCCGTGGCGCTGGGCGAGAAGCTGCTGAGCGCAAACAAGGCGAACGAGGACATTCTGCTTGTGATGCTCGATCACTACGCACGCGCCAAGGATGCCGCCAAGGTCGAGCAGACGGCGCAGGTGATGGTGGAGATGATGAAGACCAAGGCGGCGCCGCAGGGGGTGGATCCTGCGGCGTGGGAGAAGAAGAAGACCACCGTGATGGGCATTGGGCTGCACGTGCTGGGTGTGAGTTATTCGAACGCGGGCAAGGCGGCGCAGGCCGATAAGACCTTGCGCGAGGCGCTGCCGCTGCTGACCGAAGAACAGATGAAAGCGGAAGCGCTCTTCCACCTGGGCCTTTCGAATTACAAGATGGGCAATGGCGCCAAGGATGGTTCGAAGCAGATTCTGGAGGCGATGCGGTTTAACCAGCAGTGCGCGGCGATCAAGAGCCCGTGGCAGGCCCAGGCGACGAAGAATATTGCCGCAATCCGCACGCAGTACCGGATGAAATAAGCCCGCATGAACATCCTGATTCCGAACCTCGGCTCTACGTCGCTGAAGTTCCAGTTGCTTGCGATGCCCGGCGAGAGTGAGTTCTTGCGGGGGCGCGTGGAGCGTGTGAGCGACTATAGGGCGGCGATCGCATCGATCGACCTCGCGGGCCATGCGGTGGATGCGGTGGCATTCAAGGCCGTGCATGGGGGCCCTGTGTATCGCGGCACCTACATGATGGATGACGGCGTGCTGGCGGCGATGGAAGAGTATTTGCCGGCGGCGCCGGCCCACAACGCCATCTACCTGGCGGGCATTCGCGCGTTGCAGGCGGCGATGCCGGGTGTGCCGCTAGTGGCGGCGTTTGAGACGGAGTTTCATCGCGCGATGCCGGAGTAGGCGTCGCGCTAGTGAGTTCGGGCGGAATGGCACGGGGAGTATGGCGGTGAGGGGTGCGGCGTCCCGGGTGAGGCGGG
>CAYUZM010000574.1:0-4535 GCA_964449665.1 uncultured Solibacteraceae bacterium | reverse complement strand
GTGACAAAGATCGCCACGGCCGCATAAAAGAAGTAGCCCGAAACCAGCGCGAAGAACGCCATCAACCCATACGCGATGGGCGACGAGAAGTAGCTCTTCAGTTCCTTACGGCAAATCACCCAAACGTTGCTCATTGTGCGTCTCCCTTCGGCGCGCCAGCCGCCGGAGCGGCGGTTGCGGATGCGGCATCCGAGGAGGTCAACTGCAGGAAGATCTCTTCGAGGCTGAAACTAAGCGAGTGCAACTCGTGCAGTTGCCATCCGGCCTGCACCACGGAGCGCGCGATCTCGGGCCGAATCGATTCGCCCGGCCGGCTTTCCACTTCAAACCGCAGGCGGCCGTCCTTCATGCCCGTGCTTTTCACCGTGGCCACGCCCGCAACCGCGCCGAGCGCGCTTTCCACATCGGCCTGCGCCGCGCCGCCCACTTCCACGCCCACGGCGTCTGAGCCGCGCAGCCGGCTGGTGAGATTCTCCACCGAATCGGTGGCCACCACGCGGCCTTTATTGATGATGATCACCTTCTCGCAAATCTGCTCCACTTCGGGCAGAATGTGGGTCGAAAGAATAATCGTATGCTCGCCCGCGAGCTCTTTGATGAGGTCGCGCGTCTCCAGAATCTGCTTCGGACCTAGGCCCGCCCGCGGCCCGTCCAGAATCAGAACGTCCGGGTTGTGAATGATCGCCTGCGCCAGCCCCACCCGCTGCCGGTAGCCCTTGGAGAGCTTGCTGATCAGCTTCGTCATCACGTCGTCCACGTGGCAGCGTTTCGCAACCTCTTCCACCCGCGCCGCAAGCGATGCGCCCGACATGCCCTTCAACCGCCCGACGAACTGCAGGTACTCGCGCACCTCCATCTCCGGGTACAGCGGCGGCGTTTCGGGCAGGTAGCCGATGCGCTTCTTCACTTCCATCGGCTGCTTGGCCACGTCGAATCCCGCTACCTCGGCCATGCCCGCCGAGGGCGGCAGGAAGCACGTCAGGACGCGCATCGTGGTTGTCTTTCCCGCGCCGTTTGGCCCAAGAAAGCCAATGATTTCGCCCTTGCCGACGGTGAACGAAATATCGTCGACGGCGACGGTGCGCGGATAGCGCTTAGTGAGACCTTCGACTCGAATCATAGTTATTTCCGGATCAGTGTATATAGACGGCGCCGGTCAGCGTTTGGTATCCGTGTCCAGCGTGTCCAGTGCGATTCCATCATAAGGACGGGGATTCCGCGCTGTCAACGGGGGCAGCAGGGGAGGCGAGCCGCCCTGCGCGGGGGATGCTACAGCCCCATAATCTGAAACCCGGCGTCTACATACAAAACATTGCCGGTCACCCCGCGGCCCAAATCGCTCGCCAGAAACACCGCCGTGTCGGCCACCTCCGCCGGTTCGCAGTTGCGCCGCAGCGGAGCGCGCGAGGCCACCGCGTCCAACACCGTCGAGAAGTCTTTAACGCCCCGCGCCGAGGCCGTCTTGATCGGGCCCGCGGAAATGGCATTCACGCGGATGTTCTTCGCGCCCAGGTCGGCCGCCAGGTAGCGCATGCTCGCCTCCAGTGCCGCCTTGGCCACGCCCATCACGTTGTAGTTGGTCACCACGCGCTGCGAGCCGAGGTAGGTGAGCGTCATGATCGCGCCGCCGTTGGCCATCAACGGGGCCACCGTGCGCGCCACCGATACCAGCGAATACGCGCTCACGTCGTGCGCCAAGGCAAACCCGTCGCGCGAGGTCTCCGTGAAGGAACGCGACAGATCGTCGCGATTGGCAAAGGCGATGGAGTGCACCAGCACGTCGAGCCCGGCGCCGGAGGCGGCCAGCCGGTCGTGCAGCGCCGTCAGATCGGCTTCCTGCGTCACATCGCAGGAGAAACACTCCGCGCCCCCCAGTTCGGCGGCCAGATCTTCCACCGTCTTCTGCTGGCGTTCGCCTTGATAGGTGAGAATCACTTTCGCGCCTTCACGCTGAAACGCCTGGGCAATGGCCCAGGCGATGCTCCAACGATTGGCGACTCCGAGAATGAGTGCGGTCTTGCCGGCAAGGAGTGCGGACATAAGCTAACCAGTTTAGCGCGGGGCGCGGCGCCTCACCCTAAACCGCGCCTCCTGTGCCGGGGCTGTGACGTGGGCTTAGTGCGCGCCGTCGTAGTAGAACTTCTCGTGGACGATCTTCCCGTCCTTCCAGCGGCGCACGTTCGCCTGCCGCATCGTGGTCCGCGAGCCGCCTTTGAACGTCACGTCCATCTCCCACTCGCCGAACGACACGTCGTCGCCCGCTGCGGACGCCTTCACGGCGCCGCTGTGGAAAGCCTCCAGGCTCGAGAAAAACGCAATCTCGCGCTCGCGGTTGGCGGCCTTGCCCACCGTCACCGGTTTCTCGTTCTCCTGCATCACCACGTCGTCGGCATAGAACTGCTCAAACGCTTCCATCGCCTTGCCGCTCAGGATCATGGCGTTCAACTGATCGTCCAACTTTTTCACATTTGGCATTGTGTTCTCCTATGACTACTATTTTACGACGTATAACACACATCGTCAAGACATTTTTTCTTACTCCCGCTTCCCGGCGTCTCGCTTGGTATGATTTGCCCAAACCCGTGCCCCGTCGAATCCCCATCCTGTTTCTCGCGTTTTGCGCCAGTTCGCTCATCGCGCAGGAGTCCGAGGCGCTCTTCACCGGCACCGTCCGCCCGCTGTTCGAACGCGACTGCATGGGCTGCCATGGCAACGGCATGGTGCTGTCGAAGCTCGACATGCGCACCCGCGAAGGCCTGCTCAAGGGCGGCACCCGCGGCCCGTCGGTCACGCCGGGAGACGCCTCCGCAAGCCTGCTGGTGAAACTCATCGACGGCACCGGCCCCCTACAAATGCCGCCCGGCGACGCTTCCAAACGCCTGCCCGCCGAAGCCGTCGCCGCCATCCGCCGCTGGATTGACACCGGCGCGGCCTGGCCCGTTACCGCGGCCAAAGGCAACTGGGGCAGCTACAAAGAGGAGGACCTGTGGGCCTTCCGCCCGCTCCGCCGCAAGTGGGATGCCGCCGCATACGTCGACACCTTCCTTCCTCCCACCCCTGCCGCCGATCGCCACACGCTCATCCGCCGCGTCACGTTCGATCTCACCGGCCTGCCGCCCACGCCCGAAGAGGTCGCCGCCTTCCTCAAAGACAAATCGCCCGATGCCTTCCCGCGCCTGGTCGAGCGCCTCCTCGCCTCGCCCCGCTATGGCGAACGCTGGGGCCGCCACTGGCTCGACGTCGTGCGCTACGCCGACTCCGGCGGCTACTCGAACGACTTCGAACGCCCCAACGCCTGGCGCTACCGCGACTACGTCATCCGCAGCTTCAATCAGGACAAGCCTTACAACCAATTCGTGCGCGAACAGATCGCCGGCGACGAGATGGACTCTTCAAACGGCGAATACCTCATCGCCACCGGCTTCCTGCGCGCGGGCCCGTGGGAACACACCGCCATGAGCGTCGAAGCTGTCACGCGCCAGCTCTTTCTCGACGACGTCACCCACGCCACAGCATCGACTTTCCTCGGACTCACGCTTGGCTGCGCGCGCTGCCACGACCACAAATTCGATCCCCTTCCCACGCGTGACTACTACCGCTTCCAGGCCGTCTTCGCTACGACCGAATTCGCCCGCCCCAATGTCGACTTCCTCCCCTCTGAAAACACCGCCGGCATGGACGCCGGCCGCGCCCACATGCGCGGCGTGCTCGCCGAAACGCAGCGCCAGATGGACCGCTTCGACATGAAGCAGAAGGACGTCGATCCGGAGAAGTTCGAAGAGTTCAAACTCTTCCAGAAACACTCGCAGCTCTCCAAACAATCGGCCGACCGCTTCGAGCCCAAGGCCTTCTGCGTATCGAGCGGCCCGCGCGACGGCGCCACCGACGGCGGTCCCACAATGAAGTACCCGGCCGCCGCGGAATACAAACCGCCTCAGGTGCACATCCTCACCGGCGGCAACATTCAGTCGCCCGCCGCCGCCGTCGAGCCGGGCGTCCTGTCGCTGCTCGCCCAATACGGCGACTACCCCGAACCGCAGATTCCCGCCACTATCGCTGGCCGCCGCCTTGCCCTCGCAAATTGGATCGCCCACGAGCGCAACCCTCTCACCGCGCGCGTCATGGTGAACCGCATCTGGCAGCATCACTTTGGCGCGGGCATTGCCGCCGACCCGAGCAACTTCGGCAAGATGGGCAAGAAACCCACGCATCCCGAACTGCTCGACTGGCTGGCTTCCCAGTTCATCGACAGCGGCTGGAGCGTGAAGGCCGTGCACCGCGCCATCCTGCTCTCGAAGGCCTACCAAAGCGCGACGCTCGTGCCGCCGCGCCGCCTGGAAGCCGAAGAGCTGCGCGACTCTATCCTTGCCGTCTCCGGTGAACTCAGCCCCTCCGCGGGCGGCCCCGGCACCTTCCCGCAGATCAACGACGATGTCGCGCGCCAGCCGCGCCACGCCATGGGTTCGCTGCAGCCGCTCTACCGGCCCCCGGCGAAGAAGGCCGACCGGCCCCGCCGCCCCACCCACCCCTTCCAC
>CAYUZM010000573.1:0-4535 GCA_964449665.1 uncultured Solibacteraceae bacterium | reverse complement strand
GAGGGCGGAGAGAAAACGAAGACCTGATTCGGAATGGAATGGAATGCGGACTGGGCATGCAGGTGCAAGTGAGGGGTTGGACGAATGGATCAGGAGTGAAGACGATGACTGGAAAAAAGACCGCGGTATTTGGAATTTTCCACACGGACGAACAAGCGGGCCGGAGCGTGGACGATTTGTTGGCATCCGGATTTGCGAGCGACGATATTTCGGTATTGCTGCCCGACAAGCAAAGCACGAAGAATTTTGCGCATGAGAAAAACACGAAGGCTCCCGAGGGAGCAACCGCGGGAGCAACGGCGGGCGGGGCCATCGGCGGCACGCTGGGACTGTTGGCCGGGATAGGGGCGCTGGCGATTCCGGGAGTGGGGCCGTTTATCGCGGCGGGTCCGATCATGAGCGCACTGGCGGGCATGGGAGCGGGCGGCGCGGTGGGCGGATTGATTGGAGCGCTGGTTGGCATGGGCATTCCCGAGTACGAGGCGAAGCGTTACGAGGGGCGAATCAAAGAGGGCGGCGTGCTGTTGTCGGTTCACTGCGACACGGTGGAGCAGATTGAGCGGGCCAAGGAGATGTTGAAGCATACGGGCGGGCAGGACATCGCATCGGCGGGCGAAGCCGGATCAGCCGAGCCGGTGGCGGTGTCGACCTGGCCGCAACGATAGAGACTTCAACCGGAACCGTAACCATGCGGGTGTAGAGGAAAAAGGAGAACGCGATGAAGATGATGATCGGAGTGGTCCTGATCTTGCTGGGGCTGATTGGAATCCTGTACGGCGGATTCAGCTTTACGACCAAGGAGAAGGTAATCGATCTAGGTCCGATCGAGGCGACCCGGGATAAGAAAACGACGCTGCCCCTGCCGCCGATTATGGGAGCCGTGGCTCTGATTGGCGGGATCGTATTAGTGGCGACGGGGCGGAAGAGTTAGGAACATCCGGCCCGGCCGGGCGTTGCGGTAGTAGAGAACAAGAAAGGTTCACAATGTTAGTACTTTTACTCATTTTGCTGTTGGTATTCGGCGTGGGCGGCGGGTATTACGGCAACAGCCGTTGGGGCTCGGGCGGAGGAGCGGGAGTTGGACTCGGGACGATTCTCGTGATTCTTCTCATTGCTTACATGCTGGGCGTGATCCACTAATCGAGCGGCGCATGCGGCCGGGAGGAGAAGATTTGAGGCAGTTATCGAAAGAAGTGGAAGGGCGTCCGTTCGTTTCGGACATGCATGAGCTTCGCCGCCGCGCGAAGGGGCATATGGAAATGGGTGCGATGACGAGGGGTTATACCTCGGAGCGGGAAACCGTGATTCGCATCCTGAACGAGGTGCTGGCGACGGAACTGGTGTGCGTGCAGCGGTACAAGCGCCACTTTCTGATCGCCGTGGGCATTCAGGCAACGGCCGCGGCGGTGGAGTTTCTGGCGCATTCGGACGAGGAGCAGGAGCACGCCAATATCGCGGCGGAGCGAATCAGGAACCTGGGCGGGCAGCCGAATTTTCATCCCGAGGGGCTGGCGACACGCGGACGTTCGCAGTATGCGGAGAGCACCGCGTTGGTTGAGATGGTGCGGGAGGATTTGATTGCCGAGCGGATCGCGGTGGAGTCCTATCGCGAGATCATCCGCTTTCTAGGCGACAACGATCCGACGACCCGCACGGCGATGGAAGAGATTATGGCCGAAGAGGTCGAGCACGCTGTGGACATGCAGAAGCTGCTGGACGCGCTGAGCTTGGATGCGCGGTTTGCGCAGCCGGTTTAACGTGCGGAAGCGCGGTTGACCACGAGTGCTGGGAGGCACAGGATGACATTGCAGACCATGATCCAGGACGAACTTGCGGTATTCCGGGCCAGCCACGCGCCGCCTTGTTTATCGCTTTACATGACGACGCACCGGGGCCGGGCGGAGAGCCAGCAGGATGCGACGCGCTACAAGCATCTGGTGAAGGAGTTGGAGGAGTCGCTCTTGCGCCGTCACTCGGCGCGCGAAGCGGCGGCGTTGGTCGAGCCGTTCCGGGCGCTGGCCGAGGATGGCGGGTTCTGGAGCCGAAGTTGGGAGGGCCTGGCCGTGCTGGGCGCGACGGGGTTGTTCCGGACGATACGTTTGCACCAGGCGGTGCCCGATTTGGCGGTGGCTGCGGACAGTTTTCATATCAAGCCGCTGCTGCGCGCGCGGCAGGCCGGCTACCGGTATCAGGTGCTGAGCCTGACACGCGGCGAGGTGAAGCTGTTCGAAGGCGATGGGGGGAATCTGGACGAGGTGGAGTTGGCGGCAGGCGTGCCGCGCACGATGGCGGAAGCGTTGGGAACCGAGCACACGGAGCCGCATCAGACAGTGGCATCGTATGGCGGGACAGCGCTGGGTTCGAACATGCGGCACGGGCATGGTTCGAAGAGAGACGAAGTTGAGATCGACGACGAGCGGTTCTTCCGGGCAGTGGACAAGGCGATTGGGGAGCATCATTCGCGGCCTTCAGGGCTGCCACTGATTCTGGCGGCATTGACGCAGCACCATTCCACGTTTCGCAAGGTGAGCCACAATCCGTTCCTGCTGGAGACGGGAATCGAGGTGGACCCCAGCGCATTGACGAGCGAGCAATTGCGCGAGCGGGCGTGGACCGTTGTGGAGCCGGAACTACGAGCGCGGATGAGCGCGTGGGCCGAGGGATTTGAAGCGGCCAAGGCGAAGGGACTGGGATCGGACAATCTGACAAAGGTGGCGCATGCGGCGGCAGAGTCGCGAGTGGAATCGCTGATGGTGGAGTTGGAGCGGCGGATTCCCGGACGGCTGAACCAGGAAACAGGCGTGGTCACGCTGAGCCGGTTGGAGGATCCTCAGGTGGACGATTTGTTGGACGATTTGGCGGAACTGGTGTTGAGCCGGGGCGGGCGGGTGATGGTGGCGCGGGCGAGCGACATGCCAACGGCGACGGGGCTTGCGGCTACGTTTCGTTATTAGGGCGCGTCAGATTTTGACGGCGCGAACGGAAAGAAAGCGGGCTCCCGCGGCGTGGAGGATATGTTTGGCTTCGGCCACGCGGTCGCGGGAGATTAAGAGCCCGACCAGGATGGTGTTCTTCTCGACGCCCATTCCGTAGAAGCCGCCGATGGCCGCCGCGAGGATCGCGGTGAGTGCCGCGAGACTAAGCGAGACCATCCAGGGCTGGGACCCTTCGGAACCGAGAGCGGGCAGGAAGAATGCGGTACTGACGAGCATGGCGAGACCTCCGCCGATGAGGGCTCCGGCGGCGGCGCGGCCCCGTTTGGCACTGGCGAGGCGGGAGTGAAGGGCGCTTTTGGCGTCTTCACCGGTGACCATCGAAGCGGCGCTGGTGTCGAAGCCGGCCTCGCCCAACTTGCCGAGTGCGGCCCCGGCCCGTTCGGGTACGGGGAAGAATCCTGAAATTTCCATGTTCATGGCAGTCATGTATGCAGCAATTGCGCAGCCAAAGGGAAGGGGCGGCGGATTGGGCCTGTGCGAGGGGAGCGGTGGTGGTTGGGGCGAGGGCAATTGTTTGGATGAGACGAGGCGGGCGCGGCGTGGCATGATGAGGGTTTAAATTCATGTCCGAACCAAGTCAACGACCTCCTCACGTGGCCGCGCCCGACGAGCACTACCTGCGGCTGCATCTGAAGCAACCCGACTACTCGAGGCCGCTGTTGCGGCTGAGCCGGCGGGAGCGGGAGAACATACTGGAAAAGCTGAGCATTCTGTATGGTCCGGCGCGGGCGGCCGAGGTGTTTCCCGAGGTGGAGCGCGTGATGCAGGTTTATTACGCGCACAAGACATTGGAGATGATTGCCGACGACCGGTCGTTCGATGCGCGCGACCGGATGACCGAGCGGGACGTGGTGGCGATCACGTATGGGGACCTGTTCCACAATGCCGCCAAGAAGCCATTGGAGACGCTGTCGGATGTGGTGAGCGGGCTGCTGGAAGGCACGGTGAACACGCTGCACCTGCTTCCATTTTTTCCCTACACGAGCGACCGCGGGTTTTCGGTGGTGGATTACCGGCAGGTGGACCCGGCGCTGGGGTCGTGGGATGAGATTGACGAGTTGGGGCTGCGGTTCCGGTTGATGTTCGACGGGGTGGTGAACCACGTTTCGGCGCAGAGTCATTGGTTTCGGGAGTTTCTGAACGGAAACCCCGAATATCAGAATTTCTTTGTCACGTTTACTACGAAGGAAGCGGTGAGCGACGATCACCTGCGGTTGATACTGCGGCCGCGGACGTCGGATTTGCTGACGCGGTTTCAAACGCTGAACGGGGACCGGCTGGTGTGGACGACGTTCAGCGCGGATCAGATCGATTTGAACTACCAGAATCCGGCCGTGTTGACGCGGATCATCGAGGTGCTGCTGTTCTATGTGCGGCATGGGGCCGACATTATCCGGCTGGACGCGGCGACTTACTTGTGGCGGGAGTTGGGGACGTCGTGCGCGCACCTGGAGGAGACCCATGCGCTGGTGCAGTTGTTTCGCGCGGTGTTGGACGTGGCCGCACCGCACGTGGTTCTGCTGACTGAGACTAACGTGC
>CAYUZM010000572.1:0-4540 GCA_964449665.1 uncultured Solibacteraceae bacterium | reverse complement strand
CCGACGGCGTTTACGTCGAAATCTGCGAGCTCGCCGACCACCCCTGGTACCTCGGCTGCCAGTTCCACCCCGAGTTCAAATCGAAGCCGCTCGAACCGCACCCCCTCTTCCGCTCCTTCATCGGCGCCTCCATCGAACACCGCCGCCTGCGCCTGAAAGAGGATTGGAACGCCGACCGCCAGTCCGCCGCCGCCCAAGTCACCCATGGCGACTGAGGCCGCCGCCAACGTGCACCCCCCGCAGCCGGCCGCCCCCTTCACGCTCATCGCCGGCCCCTGCGTCATCGAAAGCGAGCCGCACGTCCACTCGCTCGCCGCCGCCCTCCGTGCCATCGTCGCGGACGCGGCCCCCGCCGCCTCCTTCTTCTTCAAGGCCTCCTTCGACAAAGCCAACCGCTCCTCAGCCCACTCCTACCGCGGCCCCGGCCTCACCGAAGGCCTGCGCATCCTCGCCGGACTCCGCCGCGAAGGCTACGCCACGCTCACCGACATCCACGAACCCTCCCAAGCCGAACCCGCCGCCGAAGCCGTCGACGTGATCCAAATCCCCGCCTTCCTCTGCCGCCAGACGGACCTCCTCCTCGCCGCCGGCCGCACCGGCAAAACCGTCAACATCAAGAAGGGGCAGTTCGTCTCCCCGCACGACATCCTCCACGCCGCCGAAAAGGTCGCCTCCACGGGTAACAACCAAATTTGGCTTACCGAACGCGGCTCCTCGTTCGGCTACAACAACCTCGTCGTCGACATGCGCGGCCTCGCCATCATGCGCGCCTCCGGTTACCCCGTCATCTTCGACGCGACACACTCGGTACAACTTCCCGGAGCGTCCGGCAGCGCCTCCGGCGGCCAGCCCCAGTTCATCGAACCCCTCGCCCGGGCCGCCCTCGCTACGGGCATCGACGGTCTCTTCGTCGAAGTTCACGAAGCCCCCGAACGGGCCCTCTCCGACGGCGCCAACGCCCTGCGCCTGGACAAACTCGCCCCTCTGCTCGAACGCCTGCTCGCCGTGCACAATCTGGTACACGGATTCTCAACCTGACGCAGCCCCTCCCTCGGCGCGCGCTCTAGCACCCCTTCTGCGACGCTCGGCGTGGCCCCGGCGAGCGCTCCGCGAACCCCAGCCGGCTCTCCTGCGCCCCGGCGCGACTTTCTCTCCACGCGCCGCCCCGTTCGCGCGTCTTATAGTAAGGAAAGAACCATGATGCAACGTATGCGTACGCGCCGCCGGCTCGGCTTCAGCTTGATGGAACTTCTCATCGTCGTGGCGATCCTCATGATCATCGCCGCCATTGCCGCCCCCAAAGTCGGCGCCGCCCTCATGAACGCCCGCGAAATGGCCGCCGTCCGCCACATCTCCACTCTCCACAGCGCCCAGCTTCAGTACATGTCCCAGTTCGGCAAATACGCCACCTCGCTCCAGGAACTCGGCCCCCCCGCCAGCGGCGCCGCCGGACCCAACGCCTCCGACCTCATCCCCGGCGAACTCGCCCAGGGCGTCAAAGGCGGCTATCAGTTCACGCTTTCGGTCACCCCCACCGGCTACACCATCAACGCCAACCCCACCGCCTTCGGCAACTCCGGCCGCCGCACCTTCTTCTCCGATCAGACGCAGGTCATCCGCGAAAACTGGGGCCAGGAACCGGCTAACGCCTCCAGCCAGGAGTTGAACGCCGCCGCCAAGGAAGCGAAAAAGGGCTAAAAGCTGATCGTGAACTCGCCCGCGATGTTCACCCAACGGTCCTTCGTCCGAATCGCCGGCAGCGTCCCAAAACTATCGCCGTCCGTCGTCGCACGATATACCTTCGTCGTCACGCCCAGCCGGAACATCTTCCCCTGGTCCAGCGCCACGCTCGCCCCAGCCAGCCCATACGATCCCCACCCGCTCCGCGAACGGCACACCGGACAATCGATCCGGTAACCCGACCCCGAAAACGGCTGCCGCACCACTTCGGCATACTTCAGCCACGCCGCGCCGCCGCCCGCATAAAGCTGCACCCGCTCATCGGCCAGCGGAATCACCACGCGCCCGCCCAGCGGCAGCATGTACTGGTAGTCGCGTATCCGCAATTCGCCAAACTGCGAATCATAAAAGTCGCGGATGCGCGCCGCCCCAATCCCCACATCCAGCCCGATATCGGCCTGAAACAGCCGCATAAACCGGTAGCCATACCCCACGCGGAACGCCGGCGCGTTGCGTAGGTAGGGTTTCACCTCGCCTCCCGGAATCGCCACGCCGCCCCCCGCGGTGAAGTTGTGCTTGCGGAAAGAACTCTGCGCCCACACCGGGCCGTCGCAACCAGAAGCCAGATGAGCCGTTTCATGTTGTTGTGCCAGACGAGCTCCCATCGTCGCAGGTTTCAATTCGTCTTCGCCATCGTCCATTCGCGTCCAGCCGGCGTCATTTCAGCATCATGCTTTCGTTCTTTCGCGTTCTGCTATCGCGCCTCCCTCTTGTGGCCGGCGTCTTCGCGATCATCTTAGCTATAGACCGGTGCCTTTGGCTCCAATCCCTCCCGCGCTATTCACCGGACCGCTTCTGCTGGAACTGCCGCGCCGCGAGCATTGATGTCCAGATCGGCCTCGGCCTCTGCGGCGCCGTTGTTGTGCTCGCATCCCTCTTCCACATTCCCTGGCGCCGGTCCGACATCCCCAATTGGTGCATGGTCGGAATCGGAATCGTTTCCACTCCCATGATCATCGGCAATCTGATATTCGCCCTCGCTTTTCTCATCCTCGTCTGCGAGAAACTCTTCACCCTCATCTATGAGAAACTCCTCCCATGCTCAACCGTCGCCGCTTCCTCGGCGCAACCGCCAGCGCCGCGCTAACCGACCAGGCCCAAACCGTGCGCCCCAACGTCCTCCTCATCCTCGCCGACGACCTCGGCTACGAAACGCTCGGCTGCAACGGCGGAACCTCCTACCGCACCCCCCACCTCGACCGCATGGCCGCCCAAGGCGTCCGCTTCACCAACGCCCACGCCCAGCCCCTCCGCACCCCCACCCGCCTCCAGTTGATGACCGGCCTCTACAACAACCGCAACTGGACGGGTTTCGGAGTCATGGAACCGAAAACTACCACCTTCGGCCACCGCATGTCGCGCGCCGGATACCAAACCGCCATCGCCGGCCAAGGGCCGTTCTGGAACCCCAACCCGCCCGACTACCACCCCGAAGACCGCGCCAAAGGCCAGCTCGCCCGCGACTCGGGCTTCGACAGCTACTCCGTCTGGCACGCCGGCCACACCGAAGACAAAGGCTCGCGCTACGGCGACCCCACCTATGAAGAAAACGGCAAGCTGTACAAGGACGTGAAGGACCAATACGGCGACGACCACTGGTCCCAGCACCTCCTCTCCTTCTTCGACTCCAACAAAGGCAAGCCCGTCTTCGGCTACTTCCCCATGGCCCTCACCCACGGCCCCTTCAACCCCACGCCCAAAAGCGCCGGCTGGACCACGCAGCGCCTCAAGAACGACAAGGCCTATTTCAAGGACATGGTCGAGTACATGGACGACGTCGTCGGCCGCACCCTCGCCGGTCTTGATAAACAAGGCGTGCTCGACAACACCATCGTGCTCTTCTTCGGCGACAACGGCACGCCGCAAGAGATCACCTCGCGCATGGGCGATCGCGTCATCAAAGGCGGCAAAGGCCTGCCCACCGACGCCGGAACCCATGTCCCCATGCTCGGCTACTGGCGCGGCACAACCCCGCGTGGCAAAGTCTGCGACGACTTGATCGACTCCACCGATTTCCTGCCCACCATGCTCGACGCCGCTGGACTCAATCCCGCCCGCGCCCTCGCCCCCAACGAAACCCCGCTCGACGGCCGCAGCTTCCTGCCCAAGCTCAAAGGCCAACGCGGCAACCCGCGCGATTGGATCTATTGCTGGCACGACCCGCGCCCCGGCTGGGACAAAGACAAATTCAAACTCGAAGAGTGGGCGCGCAACAAACGCTTCAAGCTCTATCGCGACGGACGCCTCTACGACGTGCCCGCCGACCCCTTGGAACAACACCCGCTCCCGCCCAACGCCGGCCCCGAAACCACTGCCGCCCGCCGCGCCCTGCAACCCGTGTTGGATAAGATGAAGCGCACCCCCACATCCGCATAGGAGCCCGCATGAGCAAACCCGTCCCCGTTACGATCCCCGGCCTGCCGCCCGCCAACGACACCTACTCGATGGCCACTATCCTCGGCGATCTCGTTTTCGTCTCCGGACAGCTCGGCATCGACCCCGCCACCGGCCAACTCGCCGGCCCCGACATGGCCTCGCAAACGCGCCAGGCCCTGCTCAACGTCCAACGCATCCTCGAACACTGCGGCAGCTCGCTCGAACAAGTGGCGCGCACCAACTTCTATCTCACCGACTACATCCGCCTCGGCGAAGCCAACGCCGTCTACAACGAATTCTTCCCCACCCATAAGCCCGCCAAAACCGGCATCGGCATCGCGCAACTGTGGGCCGGCGCGTTGATTGAAATTGAAGTCACCGCCGCGCTCAATCCGCGCCCGTAAGCAGCGCGGTCCTCACGCCG
>CAYUZM010000571.1:0-4541 GCA_964449665.1 uncultured Solibacteraceae bacterium | reverse complement strand
ACGTTCCCGACGCCGTGCTGCGCGACGAGAACGCCATCCTCGTCCGCGTCCCCCACGCCAACCTCTCCACCATCGAGCTCTGCCGCGAAATCCACGGCCTCCGTCCCGAACTCCCCGTCCTCGTCCTCGCCGGCGCCGCCACCCTCGACGAGAAAATCGCCCTCCTCGAATCCGCCGCCGACGAGGTCCTCATCGAACCCGTCGACCCCCGCGAAATCGACGCCCGCATCAAAGCCATGCTCCGCCGCTCGGCCTCCTCCGCCACGCCCGCCAGTTTTGACTTCGGCGATATTCACGTCGACTTCCTCCGCGGCCGTGTCTTCAAAAAGGGCCGCCCCATCCCCCTGCCGGCCAAAGAGCTTCTCCTGCTCCGCCAGTTGATCGAACATCGCGGCGCCATCCTCAGCCGCGCCGACCTGCTCCACGAAGTCTGGGGCCACCGCTCCGCCTTCACCCGCACCGTCGATGTCCACGTCGCCATGCTCCGCCAGCGCATCGAGGACCATCCCCAACGCCCCCGCTACATCCTTACCGTGCGCGGCAAAGGCTATCAGTTCCGCGCCCCCGACGCTCTCGCACACGAGGCCGCCCCCGCCTCCACCGCCCACGCCACCGCACCCAAATGTTAGGCGCTTCTTACATGCCCCACCACAACACACCCCGCATATCCGTGTTCATGCATACAGGAGGTCGTAAACAAACATCATGAATAGACGACTCACGATCTTGACTCTGGCAGTCCTCACCGCGCTCCCCGTCCTGGCGCAACCAGGCCCCGGTATGCGCGGCGGCGGTGGCAACCGCCTTGACTATCTTGCCGGCTATCTCTCACTCACCGACGCGCAGAAGACCCAGGCGCAAGCCATCTTCGACGCCGCGGCAACCGCCACTGAAACCGCGCGCGGCCAACTCGACAGCGCCCGCACCGCGCTCACCACCGCCGTAAAGGCCAACGCGAGCGATGCCGAACTCGACCGCCTCTCGGCCGCCATGGGCGTCATTCACGGCCAGGTCACGGCCATTCAGGCCAAGGCCCAGGCGAAGTTCTACGCCCTGCTCACCGCTGAACAGAAAACCAAGTACGACGCACGCGGCGGCGGCATGGGCGCAGGCGCGGGAGGCCCACGCGGCCGGCGCGGCAACTAACTCTTCCCCGTGGGACAGGCCTCCGGGCCTGTCCTGCCCGCATCCCTCCACTCGCCCATAAACTGGAAAGAGCGCCCCAGCACCACCCGCATGTCCCGCTTCCCCCCAACTCGCGCCTTCGCCCTCTCCGTGCTGCTTCTCTTTCTCCCCATCCCCGCGCTCGCCGAAACCGTTCCCGGACGCTACATCGTCGAACTCACCACCGAACCCACCGCCGCCCCGCTCTCGCTCCAACGCGCGCGGCTGCGCACCGAACAGCGCACCATACGCGCCCGCATCGAGGCCCGCAGCGCCCGCATCGTTGAAACCGTCGGGACCGTCGCCAACGCCCTCATCGTCGATATCCCTGACGCCGATGCCGCCCAACTCGCCACCCTCCCCGGCGTCAAACGCGTCCTCCCCGTGCGCAAACTGAAACTGCTCATGGACCGCGCCGTCCTGCTCCATCGCATCCCCGAAGCCTGGGCCCGCCTGGAAGATGGCCGCGCCGGAGCGGGCGTCAAAATCGCCATCGTCGACACCGGCATAGAAGCCACTCACCCCGCCCTGCAAAACCCATCGCTCGCCGCGCCCGAATCCTATCCGCGCGCCTCGAACGACGCCGCCCTTGCCTTCACCTCCAACAAAGTCATCGTCGCCCGCAGCTACGTCTCCCTGCTCCCCTCGCGCGATAGCGACACCTCGCCGCGCGACCACATTGGCCACGGCACCGCCCTGGCCGCCATCGCCGCTGGCGTCCGCGCAGCCGCTCCCCTCGCCACCGTCTCCGGTGTCGCCCCCGCCGCCTGGCTCGGCAACTACAAGGTCTTCGGCTCCCCCGGCTCCAATGAAGGAACCACCGACGACGCCGTTCTCAAAGCCATCGACGACGCCGTCGCCGACGGCATGGACATCATCAACCTAAGCCTCGGCTACGACCTCGCCTCCCGCCTCGAATACGACCCCATCGCCGCCGCCGTCGAGCGCGCCACCCGCGCCGGAGTCCTCGTCATCGCCGCCGCCGGCAACAATGGAGGCGACCTCAACACGCTCTCCTCGCCCGCCACCGCTCCCTCCGCCATCGCCGTCGGTGCCAGCACCAATGACCGCACCCTCGCCGCCTCGGCCACCGTCGACGGTCTCGGCGATTTCGTCGCCATCGCAGGCAGCGCCACCACCGCCTCCAGTCCCATCACCGCCGCTCTTACCGCCGCCGCCTCGCTCGATGGCGATGGTCTCGCCTGCCGCGAATTCCCCGCCGCCAGCCTCGCCAACCGCATCGTGCTCATCCAGCGCGGCATCTGTACTTTCGAAACAAAGCTCCTCAACGCCCAGCGCGCGGGTGCCCTCGCCGCCCTCGTCTATGCCGCCGCCGAAGCCCCTGACCCCTTCATCATGGGCATGGGCGCGGCCACCCTTCCCGCCGAAATGATCGGCCACCGCCAGGGCGCATACGTCAAAGAGAACCTCGACGCCGGCCGCGAATGCATCGCCACGCTCCGCTTCACCCTCGGACCCGTTCCCCTCCAACCCAACGAACCCGCCTCCTTCAGTTCCGCCGGACCCAGCGTCGACCTCGGCCTCAAGCCCGATCTGATCGCCGCCGGCCAGGACATCTACACCGCCACCCAAACTTTCGACTCGCGCGGCAGCATGTTCAACGCCGAAGGCTACCGCCTCAACGACGGCACCAGCTTCTCCGCCCCCCTCACCGCCGGCGCCGCCGCGCTCATCAAAAGCGCGCGCCCCGGCCTCACCGTCGACCAATACCGCTCGCTGCTCATCAACACCGCCGCCTCCACCGACACGCCCGAAGGCTACCACCGCGACACGCAAGTCACCGGTGCGGGACTTCTCAACGTCGAAGCCGCCCTGCAATCAACCCTCGCCGCCGCGCCCGCTTCGCTCAGTTTCGGAGCAAACGGTCTCAATCCCAACGTCCAGCGCAGCCTCACGCTCTCCAACCTCGGCACGGCCGAAGAAACCTACTTCCTCACCCCAGCCCCGCACAACCCCGATCAACCCACTCCTACGCTATCCGAAACCACCCTCACCCTGGCCCCCAACGCCGCGCGTCAGCTCACGGTCAAATTCGAAGGCGCCAACCTCACCCCCGGCCCCCACCAGGGCTTCCTCAATATCACGGCCGCCTCCACCGGAACCACCATCCGCGTCCCCTACTGGTACGCCGCCACCAACGACGAACCCGCCCGCATCGTCATCCTTGAACACACCACCTCCGGCCGCACCAACGCAACCGTCCGCAACGCCGTCTATTTTCGCGTCATCGACGCCTCCGGAGTCGCCCTCACCGCCACGCCACCAGAAGTGAGCGTCACCGCCGGCGACGCCGTCATCACCCGCCTCAACCGCTTCGACGTCGAAGTCCCAGGCCTCTACTCCCTCCACGTCGTCCTCGGCCCCGCCCCCGGCCCCAACACCTTCCGCATCCAATCCGGCCAAGCCACCCGCGACATCACCATCACGGGTAACTGAAGCCATTCCCACATATCCGCCGTGGTGAGCAGGCTGTACCATGTTGACGATGGCTCGTCGTCTCGGCGGTTTGTTCCTGCTCTTCTCACTCTTGGCGCAGCCTTGCGAGATCAGCGTCCGCCGAGGGCTCTGGGAGAAGAAGCCTGGTTCCGCTTCAAAGCTCTTTGCCTTCGAGCGGAACGGTAAGGTCGGCTTCATCAACGAGCGAGGCAAAGTCGTGATTGCACCGCGAATCGAGGCCTCGATCGACGAAGTTGGCGATTTCTCAGACGGCTTGGCCGGCGTCGGCAATCACGGATACATTGACACCAGGGGAAGTCTGGCAATCCATCACCACGACTACTGCTGTTATTCCGATTTCTCGGAGGGCCGCGCGTCCGCCGCCACGGATGACCCAGCAAGCAAGTATGAAAAGCTTGGTCTCATTCTAGATACGAATGGGAACGTGGTCGCCAATACCCGTGCATTTGGCCTAGGCGATTTCTCCGAAGGCCTCGCGGCGTACGAAGCGAAGGGGAAACGAGGCATCCGAAAATTCACTCCGCCCCTGGAATACCGCGACTTCCCCGGTCTCAAGGGCTTCGTCGACCGGACCGGCAAACTCGTCATCCCGCCGTCGTTCGCCGATCTGGGCCCGTTCAAAGACGACCCCGCCCGACCCGTCCTGGACGGCTACCGCCATCGGGTTACTGCCGGGAAACACCGCCGAGGCTCGAAAGTCCTATGAAAAGGTTCTGGCGATACAGGAAAAGCTCAATGGCACAGATTCCACAGCCGTTGCAATAACACTCAGCAATCTCGGCGGCACTTGCTATGACTGCGGAGATTTTGTTAGCGCCGAAAAATATTTGCTGCGCTCCATTTCAATCCTGGAAAAGACCTTCGGATCTTTCGGATTCGTTCCCATCGATACGCCCGTA
>CAYUZM010000570.1:0-4542 GCA_964449665.1 uncultured Solibacteraceae bacterium | reverse complement strand
GTTGCCCGCCGCCGTGGGCGAGTGGTGGGCGAATGGATTGCACACGCGCCGCGTGTCCAACGATGCCGCACGCCTCCTGGTCGAGCGTGGCGCGCCGGTCTCCGTGCACGCCGCCGCCGGGCTCGGCCTGGTGGACCGCCTTGCTGGCATGCTCGCCGCGAATCCCTCGCTCATCGACGCCAAGGGCTGCGACGCCTGCACGCCCCTGCACTTCGCCCGCGACATCCAAACCGCCGCGCTCCTGCTGGACCACGGTGCCCGCATCGACGCCCGCGATGAGGATCACGAATCGACCCCCGCGCAATGGCTCATCGGCGATGCTCCGGACGTGGCGCGCTTTCTCCTCTCGCGCGGCGCGCAACCCGACCTCTTCCTCGCCGCCGCGCTCGGCGACCTCGCCCTCGCCGAACGGTTAATCGAAGCCAACCCCGCCTGCCTCGCCCAACGCATCGGCCGCTTGCCCGAGTTCCCGCCCATCGGCCACAATCGGCGCGGCGGCAGCATTTATCAATGGACCCTCGCGTTCAACTCCTACCCGCACCAAATCGCGCTGCGCAAAGGCCACGGCGAGCTATTCGAATTCCTCTACGCGCGCAGCGACACGCCCACGCGCCTCTTGGTTTCCTGCCTTCTCGCCCGCCGCGAAGAAGCCGAAGCGATCGCCGCCCAACACCCTGGCCTCGTCGCCTCGCTCCCGCCCGCCGATCATGAACTGGTCGCCCGCTACTGCTGGGAGACCAACACGAACTACGAAGCGGTGAAGCTCATGCTCGACCTCGGTTTCCCCATCGCGCACCCCGAACATAGCCACGGCTTCACGCCGCTGCACAACGCCGCGTGGGCCGGCTCCGCGGATCTGGTCGACCTGTTGATCGCCCGCGGCCACCCAGTGCATCTCCGCGATCCGCGCTTCAAAGCAACGCCACTCGGCTACGCGCTTCACGATTGCCTCGTCGAGAAACGCCACCCCGAAGGCGAGTTCGCCCGCGTGGTCGCATCGCTGATCGACGCGGGCTCGCCATGGGACCGCGGCGTCTACCCCACCGGCGACGAGCGCGTCGATGAAGTCCTCCGCGCCCGCCTTACACCGGCGGCGGATTCCGCTCCGTAAACGTCCAGCGCTGGTGCCAGTACGGATATACCGGCTCTGTTGCGCTGGCCGCATCGAGCCGCGCCATCTGTTCCGCCGTTAAGCTCCATCCCGTTGCGCCCAGTGTGTCGCGCAACTGCTCCTCGTTCCGCGCGCCGAAGATCACCGAACACACCGTCGGCCGCTGCAGCACCCAGTTCACGGCAATCTGCGCGTGCGTCTTGCCCGTCTCGTTCACCAGTTCGTCCATCACATCCACCACGCGAAAACGCAGCTCCGCGTTCACGGGCAAAAAGTCGCTCAACTGCGCCGCGCGACTGTTGGCCGGCGCGGGTTGCCCGCGCCGCACCTTGCCCGCCAACTGGCCCCCGGCCAGCGGACTCCATACGAAGGTCCCCACGCCCTGGTCAATTGCCAGCGGCATCAGCTCCCACTCATACTCGCGCCCAACGAGCGAATAGTAGGCCTGGTGCACCACATGCCGCGGCAGTCCGTAGCGTTCGGAGATGCCAAGCGACTTCATCAGATGCCACCCCGAAAAATTCGAGCAGCCGATGTAGCGGACCTTGCCTGCGCGTACCAGATCTTCCAACGCCCGCAGTGCCTCTTCAATCGGTGTCATCGCGTCGAAGGCGTGCAGTTGATACACGTCAATGTAGTCCGTTCCCAGCCGCCGCAGGCTCGCCTCGCACGCGCGCGCAATGCGGTGCCGCGACGATCCTTGCCCATTCGGCCCCGGCTCGGTGCGAAAGTTTGTCTTCGTCGAAATCAGCCATTGGCCGCGCCGCTTGCCGAGCGCTTTGCCCAAAATCTCCTCCGCCAGTCCATTCGAATAGGCGTCCGCTGTGTCCACGCAGTTCACGCCCGCTTCCTGGCAGACGTCCAACAGCTTTGCCGCCTCCTCCGCCTGCGTGCTGCCCCACGCCTTAAAGAAATCGTTCCCGCCGCCAAACGTCGCCGTGCCCAGCGTGAGCACCGATACTTGCAATCCCGACCTGCCCAGTGATCTATATTCCATAACCTCCTATCATCCCAATTGCGGAAACGGGTCATCTGCCGCACGCCGCCGCGTCCCGTCCGCCGTCACGCGCGACAACACCGCCTCCAGCAGCGGCGTCATCCGCGCCAATTGCTTCGCGCGGATCACCGCATTCCACATCGGCTCAAACTTCTTCCACGCGGAGGTGTAAAAGAAGTGCTTGGCCCGGTGCTTCATCGTCGCGTGCGTCATGGCAGCTTTCGCAATCGAAGGCCAGCGGTAGAACTCGCGGTACGCCCAGTCATAGCCGCTCTTCAAACGCTCGGGCGTCAAACGCGCCGGCCGGTACACCACATGCCGCGTGTCGTACAGGTCCCAGTTCCGCGACGTCATGCGTCCCTCCTGCTCCATACGCTTGTGCAGCGCCGTTCCTGGATACGGTGTCTGGATGTGAAAGGTCGCCGTCGTAATGCCGTGCTCGATGGCCCACTCCACGGTGCGCGCGAATACATCCTCGCCGTCGTCGTCCATCCCAAAGACGAAACTGCCGTTGATCATGATGCCCAACCCGTGCAGCCTCTCCGTTACGGCCTTGTAGTCGCGCCCCAGGTTCTGCCGCTTGTTGCTCATCGCCAGGTTCTTTCCGCTCAGCGTTTCGAAGCCGACGAAGATGCTGCGCAAGCCCGCCTCGGCCGCCCGCTCGATGAGATCGCCGCGCAGAATCGCGTCCACCGTCGACGCCCCTTGAAACACGCGGTTCATGCCCCGCATGCCTGCAAACAGGGCGCGCCCAAACCGAACGTCGCCCAGCAGATGATCGTCCAGAAAGTACAGGTGGCGGCCCGGCAACCGCGCAATCTCAGCCAGCGCATCGTCCACACGCTGCGTATAGAAGGATCGCCCGCCCGCGAAGAACGCATCTTTATAACAGAAGTCGCAATGCTGCGGACAGCCCCGGGTCACCACGATCGAGTTCGGAACCAGATAGTTGCGCGACTGGATCAGATCCCGCCGCACCGGAGGCACGTGCTCAATCGTGCGTCCCGCCCCGGAACGATACACTCGCGCCGGACGCCCTTCGCGCAACTCCCGCAGGAACTGCGGAAACGTCTGCTCGCCCGGCCCCAGAAAAATCGCGTCCGCGTGCGCCGCCGCCTCTTCCGGCAACGACGTCACATGCAGTCCCCCCAGCGCCACGAACACACCGCGCGCCCGGTACCAATCGGCGATCCTGTAGGCGCGGTAGGCGTTTGTGATGTACACCTGAATCACCACCAGGTCCGGCGCATCGCCCAGCCGCAACGGCTCCACATGTTCATCGACGATTCGCGCTTCATCGTCCGGCGACAGATAAGCCGCCAGGGTCGCCAGTCCCAGCGGCGGAAAGAGCGAATATTTGATCGGCCGCCAGAACGGCCCCGTGGCTTCGGTCAGCGCCGGCAGAATGAACTTCACACGTAGGGTGCGCATTACTTTGCAATATAAAGTACTTCGCATATGAGCGCAAGCCCTATGCGCGGGCCCCTGCGTCTGCCACATTTCATACCCCGTCCTCCCCCAACTCAATCAACCGCTGTGATACTGTACGAACATGTTACGCAGGCAATTCCTTCGCAACGCCGCCACTGCCACGGGAACCGTCAGCCTCGCCAACTTCCCCTATCATCTCTACGCCTCCGACACCGCGAAATCCGCCACCGACCGCATCCAACTCGGCCCGGCCAAGGTCGAGTTGAGCCGCCTTGCCATGGGCACCGGAACCAACGGCGCCGGCGGCAGTTCGAATCAAACCAAGAAGCTCGGCGTCGAAGGTCTGGCGGGCCTCTTCAAGGCCGGCTTCGACAACGGCGTCACGTTCTGGGACTGCGCCGACCAGTACGGCACCCACCCCCACGCCAAGGCCGCGCTGAAATATGTGAAGCGCGAAAACGTCACCATCATGACGAAGACCCACGCCAACACCGAAGACGAGATGAAGGCCGATCTCGACCGATTCCGCCGCGAACTGGGCACCGACTACCTCGACATCGTCCTGCTCCACTGCATGCTCGACAAGGATTGGAACGAGCGCAAACGCGGCGCCATGAACGTCCTGGAAGAGGCCAAGGCCAAGGGCATCATCCGCACCAAGGGAACCTCGTGCCACACGCTCGACGCCCTGAAAACAGCCGCCGCCGAGCCTTGGGTTGAGGTTGACCTCGCCCGCATCAATCCGGCGCAGGTCGCCATGGACGCAGACCCGGCCACCGTGCTCGGCGTGTTGCGCCAGATGAAAGCCCAAGGCAAGGGCATCATCGGCATGAAGATTTTGGGCGCGGGCAAACTGCGCAACAAGGTCGACGAATCCCTCCAGTTCGCGCTGGCTCAGGATTGCATCGACTGCTTCACCATCGGCACCGAATCGATTGCCGAAATGGTCGATCTGACCAAGAAAATTCCCGCCGCCAGCAGGCGCGGCTAGTCAAATTCGAAT
>CAYUZM010000569.1:0-4543 GCA_964449665.1 uncultured Solibacteraceae bacterium | reverse complement strand
AAAAAACAGTTGGGCAGACTGTCAATAAAATCAGGGACTCGCGGATGATTTATGCTACTCTTCTCCTAAATTCCTCACTAGGATGTCCTGTGTTCGAACAGGGAGAAATCACCAAACTGCTCCAGTCCTGGCGCGAAGGTGACTCCGGCGCCGAGAACGAACTGTTTGTGCGCGTCCTCCCCGACCTCCGCCGTCTGGCCCACTATTTCATGAACCGCGAGCGCCAGGGGCACTCGCTCCAGGCCACCGAACTCGTCGATCAGATCTACTTTCGCCTGGTGGCGGCCAAGGACCGCGATTGGCGGAACAGGGGCCACTTTTTCGCTATTGCAGGCAGGGCCATGCGCAGACATCTCATCGATCACGCCCGCGGAAGGCCCGACGCCGAGTTCGTCGTACTCGACGACATCCAAAACCTCATGCCCGCCGACACCGCCAAAGTTGAGGTCGCCCTCACCGTGGACCGTTTGCTCGATCAGCTTGCGCTGACCAAGCCGGAATGGTGCACCGTGGTCGAGTTGAAATACTTCCTCGGGCTGACCGACGAAGAGGCCGCCGACGTCCTCGGCATGAAGCTTCGCAGCATGCAGCGCATGTGGCTCGAAGCGCGCAACTGGCTGTATGGGCAAATGGAGCCGGGCCGTGCCTCACAAAGCGCAGGACGATGAACTCGTAATGAACCTGGTCGAGATGGCGCTTGCGCATCCGGCCGGGGATCGCCAGAGCTATCTGGAAACGGCCTGCGAAGGCGACAGCGAACTGTTCGAGGCCGTGTGGAAATACGTTCAGGCCGAAGACGCCATGGGCGGATTTCTGCGCGCGCCGCTGATTCCCGTCCTCGAAATCGAAGACCCGTTCGAACCGGGCCAGTTGCTCGACGGCCGCTTCCGCATCGTGCGCGAAGTAGCCCGCGGCGGCATGGGCATCGTCTATGAAGCAATGGACGAGCGGCTCGACCGGCGCATCGCCCTGAAGTGCGCCATGGCCGGCTTTCGCAAACGTCTGCCCCCGGAGGTGCGCAACGCCAGCGATATCAGCCATCCCAACATCTGCAAGATCTTCGAGATCCATACCGCGTCTACGCGGCACGGTGAAATCGACTTTCTCACCATGGAGTTCGTCGACGGTGAGACCCTGGCCGCCAAAGGGAAGCACGGCCCTCTGCCCGAAAAGGAAGCTCTCGCCATCGCCCTGCAGATCTGCGCCGGGCTGGCCGAAGCGCACCGCAAACACGTCGTGCATGGCGACCTTAAAAGCGGCAACGTCATTGTGACCGCCGAAGAGAGCGGCGCCCCGCGCGCCGTCATCACGGATTTCGGCCTGGCCTACCGCCCGGAAAGCGCGCAAGCCGTGGCGGTCGGGGGCACGCCCGATTACATGGCGCCTGAGTTGTGGAAAGGCGCAAAACCCTCCACGGCTACCGACATCTACGCGCTGGGCGTCTTGCTGCGCGAAATGGTTTACGGGCGGGGCGAAGCGGCGGCAGGCGTGGCGCGGCGCGCAAAATGGGACGCCGTCATCCGGCGCTGCGTGGAACCGGACCCCGCGCGGCGCTTTGCCAGCGCAAGCGAAGTGGCGGCCGCGCTGGCTCCCCGCACCCGGCGTTGGGCGCTGACGGCGGCGGCCGCGGCGCTGCTGGCCACATTCTCCGGTGTCGCCGCCTACCGCGTGGCCACCACACCGCCTGAAACGGTCCGTCTGGCCGTGCTCCCCTTTGACCAGGCCGCCGAGACCTCGCGCATACTCGGCACCATCAAGGGCAGCGCCAGGACAAGCTTCCACCTGATCCCCTCGGCTGAGGTCCGCCGCGCCGGCGCCGCCGATGCCGAACGCGCCCGCATCCTGCTGAGCGCGACTCATGTATTGCAGGTGGCCGCGAACCCGCGCGACGGCAAAATTGCCCTGCACGCCCTGGTCACCGACACGCGGGCCCAGGTGAATACGCGCGAATGGACGGCAACCTACGCGCAGCACGAGACTCGCTTCATCCCAACCGCGCTCGCCGGCGTGGTCACCGGCACGTTTCATCTGCCGCCCCTGGTGGCCCGCGCGGAAGTGAACCCCGCGGTGCGCCACGACTACCTCAGCGGGCTCGCCTATCTGCGCAAGCACTCCACCGTCGAGGCCGCCTTCCCGCCTCTCGAACGGGCGCTGGCCGCCGATCCCGATTCCGCGCTCACCCACGCCGCCATGGCCGAGGCCTACTATTGGCGCGGCCGGGGCCGGAACGAACCTTCGTGGACGGCGCGCAGCCGCGATGAGTTGCTCCAGGCCGAGCGGCGCAATCCCGACCTGCCCGAGGTCCTCGCCATCGGCGGGTTGCTGCTCACTGGCGGCGGGCGGCTCGAACAGGCGCAGGCTTCCTATTTAAGGGCGATCGAGCTCAACGCCGAAAGCGGCGATCTGTTCCGGCGGCTGGGCATGTCCTACGTGGCCAGCGGCGACGACGCCAAAGCGTTGGCCGCCTTCCGCCGCGCCGTGGCCCTGGAACCCGGCTACTACCGCAATCACGTCGAGTTGGGCGCCTACCACTCGCGAAAGGCCGCCTACCAGGAGGCGTTGGTTCACTTCGCCAAAGCCGCCGAACTCGAGCCGCTCGAGGTAAGCGGCCACTTCGCCATGGCCACTGCCTACGCCTCGCTCGGCCGTTTCGCCGACGCCGAAAAAGCCGTCCGCACCGCCATCGACATTCAGGAAACTCCCGCCGCGCTGAACAACCTCGGCTACTACCTCACCATTCAGGGCCGCGATCAGGAGGCGCTTCCTTATTTCAATCGCGCCTTGCGCTGGTGGCCCGAACGCTACCTGCTCTGGCTCAACCTGGGCGACGTCTACCGCCGCCTCCACCTGTTCACCGATTCCCGCCGCTCCTACCAACGCATGCGCGAACTCGCCGACGCCGAAGTGACGCGGAACCCGCGCGATGCCTACGTGCGGGCGTGTCTGGCGCTGGCCTTGGCATGGCTCGAGGACCGCAGCCGCGCCGTCTCGGAAACCGCCCAAGCCCTGCAATTGGCCCCGAAGGATGCCGACGTCCTGCGCATCGCCGCAACCACCTATGAAGCCTTAGGCATGCGTGAGGAGGCGCTTCAGACGGCCGCCGCCGCCCCGCCGGACGTGCTTGGAGAATTAAATCGCTCGCCGGATTTGGCGGAATTGCGGCGCGATTCTCGCTTTCAGATGTTGATGGGTCCGTCGCAATCCAGATAGGGCAGAAAAGAGGGGAACTTCACATGTTGATCGAGCGCACCATACGCATCGACGGCCAGAAGGTGACCATCACCCAAAGCGTCGACACAGGCACGGGCAATGGCCTGTCTTCGGAAACAACGGTTGCCGCAAACGAGGAGTTGGCGTTGGCGGTCGGATTGGGCGCCACCCATAACGCCCCGCTGGAAATCCTGCGTTCGGCAACTCCGGCTTCCGGCGGCCAGCAGGAACGCCCCGGCGATGCCGGCCAACAGGAACGTCCTGGCGACGGAGGTCAGCAGGAACGTCCCGGGGATGGCGGCCAACAGGAACGCCCTGGCGATGGCGGCCAACAAGAGCGCCCCGGCGACGGCGGAGGCGTCTTCGGCGCCGGCGTGTGCGTCATCTTTGGTCCCATCACCGTCAACTGCGCTCCCACACCCGCCAGTATGAGCGAGAGCAACGCGGACGAAGAAAGCACCCCCAGCGGTTCGCTTTGAGCGCGCCACCCACGAGGAGACCTAGCCATGCCATTTAAGATCCAAGACCAGGAACAGGACCTCTGGTGCTGGGCCGCCGTCGCGGCCAGCATCGACGACTACTTTTCTCCCGGAAGCTCCAAGTCCCAGCCCGTCATCGCCGCCAAAGTGTTGGGCCAGTCCAGTTGCGTGGGGGTCGTCCCGGACTGCAACCGGACCGCAAAACTGCAGGACGCCCTCGAAGTGGTCGAGCGGTTGGAGAGAGACGTGACCCATGCGTTGGAGTTCTCGGATATCTGCCGCCAGATCGACCAAAAACTGCCTGTATGCGCGCGGATTCGCTGGTTCGGCACCGGCGCCCACTTTGTCGTCATTACCGGCTATGGCACTTCCAAGTCCGGAAAGCGGTTGCTCATGATCCAGGACCCCTGGTATCCGGAATCGACCCTCACCTACGAAGAGTTCGGTTCCGCCTATCTGCTCGGCCGCGGTGAGTGGAGCGACTCGTTCTACGTCAAGAAATAGAAAGGAAGCATCCCCATGCCTGTAGAAATGCCCGCCATCCCCGGCAACGTCAGGACGGCCTTCGTGGAAGGACTGGACGACTTTCTTTGGACGAAACCGGAACTGGTCGCCAAGATCAAGAAGTTCCCCGGAGCCATCCAGGGTCTTCCCGTCTTTACGCTCACCTTGCACAATCTGCAATCCAGAGAAGGGGCCGGTCCGGCCGTCCACGCCGGCTGGCGGCTCTTCTTCCGCGGAAAGAACGACGAGGAAACCGTCGCCGCTGACATCGCCCGCATTCTCCGCAACCCCGCGCCCACCATGACCAGTCTGCTCCAGGGCAAGCGGCTCGCCGCGGCGATCGATGCCGC
>CAYUZM010000568.1:0-4543 GCA_964449665.1 uncultured Solibacteraceae bacterium | reverse complement strand
CAACCCGCACGTGGTTAAAACTCCACGCCCCGTGCCCGCCCCTCCCCCGCCACCCGCGCCCCCCCCCGCAACCCATCGCCGCCGGCCCCACCGCCGATGACCTCGCAACGGAGGTGGCCCAGCTACCACCCCATCGCAAGCTCATCGAATCCGGTGATCTCAGCGTCTACCTCGCCCCCGCACACGAGATGCCGCTGCTGCTCGACGAAATCGGCCGCCTCCGCGAAATCACCTTCCGCGCCGCGGGCGAAGGCACAGGACGCCCGCGCGACCTCGACCCCTTCGACGCCCACTACCTCCATCTCTTCGTGTGGAACGCCGCGCGCCGCGAAATCGCAGGCGCCTACCGAGTCGCCGGAACCGATTGCGCCACCGGCGCCGCCCGCCTCGCTCGCGCCCCCCTCGACACCCTCTACACCGCCACGCTCTTCCGCTTCGACCACCGCTTCCTCCGCACCCTCGGCCCCGCCCTCGAACTCGGCCGCTCCTTCATCCGCCAGGAATACCAAAAGAGCTTCGCGCCCCTGCTCCTGCTATGGAAAGGCATCGGCAAATTCGTCGCCGCCAACCCGCGCTACAAGCGACTGTTCGGCCCGGTCAGCATCAGCAACCAATACCAGTCCCTCTCGCACGAGCTCATGATCTCCTTTCTCGAAAAGAGCGCCTCCATCCCCTCATGGACCCACCTCGTCACCGCCCGCAACGCTCCGCCGCCTCCGCGCACCGAAGCCTTCTGCCAAAACATCGACGAACTCTCCGACCTCGTCTCCGATATTGAACCCAACCACGCGGGCGTTCCCGTCCTCCTGCGCCAATACCTCCGCCTGGGCGGAAAACTTCTCGCATTTAACATCGACCCGGAATTTTCCAACGCCCTCGACGGCTTGATCGTCGTGGACCTCACACGCACCGAACGCAAGCTGCTCGACCGCTACCTCGGCCGCGAAGAGGCCCAGCAGTTTCTTGCGGCACAATCTCTCACATCAAGAACCCACACCCCCCAGGAGGCCCCCCATGGAACACTCGAAAGCGTTCCTCATCGCCAGTTGGATTCTGCGTGGCATCGCCGCGGCGATTCTTCTGCAAACCTTGTACTTCAAGTTCACCGGAGCGCGTGAGTCCGTCTACATATTCTCCACGCTCGGCCTTGAACCCTGGGGCCGCATCGGCTCCGGCGTCGCCGAACTCATCGCCTCCATCCTGCTCCTCATGCCGCGCACGGCAGTCTACGGCGCGCTGCTCTCGCTCGGCGTCATCACCGGGGCCATCGCCAGCCATCTCACCAAGCTCGGCATCGCCCTTCCCGCCGTCGACGACCACGGTGAACTCTTCGCCCTCGCCATTGTCGTCTTCCTCTGCTCGGCCGCCGTCGCCGTAATGCACCGGGGAGAATTCCTGCGCTGGGAATAAACCCGCCCCCCTCCGTCCTACACGTGCGATGAAACTCGCACTCTTCCTATCGGCCGCGCTGCCCGTGTTGGCGCTCGGCCCCGCCACCGGCACACAAGCCCCTGACTTCACGCTCAAGAATCTGAAAGGCGCATCCGTGCGCCTCGCCGATGAAACAGCGAAAGGCCCCGTCGTCCTCGTCGTTCTTCGCGGCTTCCCCGGCTATCAATGCCCGCTCTGCACTCGCCAGGTGAAGGAACTTGTCGGCGACGCCTCCGCAATCTCCGCGGCCAAGGCCCGCGTCCTGTTCGTCTACCCCGGTCCCGCTGACATCGTGCAATCCAAGGGCGGCGAGTTCGCCGCCGACAAAAACCTCCCCGCCCATTTCGAAATGCTCCTCGACCCCGACTACGCCTTCACCAACCTCTACGGCCTCCGTTGGGACGCCCCGAAGGAAACCTCCTACCCCTCCACCTTCGTCCTCGACAAAACCGGCAAAATCGTCTACGCCAAGGTGAGCACCACGCACGGCGGACGCGCCCCGGCCAAGGAAATACTTTCGGCCCTCGCCGCCATTCAGTAGCATCATGCACATCCCGGATCTCCGGCAGTTGATTCAACCCACGCGTCTCTGGCCGGCCGGTCCGCATACGCCACGGCGCGCCACCTGGAGCGAGCTCTTCTTCGATCTCATCTTCGTGGCCGCCGTCTCCGAAGTCGGCAAATCGCTCAGCGCCGACTTCTCCCTCCCCGGCGTCTTCCGCTACTGCTTCCTCTTCCTTCTCATCTGGTGGGCCTGGAGCGGCCACACGCTCTTCACCACGCGCTTCCACTCCGACGACCTCCCGCAAAAACTCTTCACCCTCGTGCAAAGTTTCATCGCCGCCGTCATGGCCGCCAACGCGCGCGACGCCCTCGACAGCCGGTCCTCCGCGGGCTTCGGCGCCGCTTATGCCGGCATGCGCCTCGTCCTCGTCTTCCAATACCTGCGCGCCCGCCGCATTCCCGAAACACGCACGCTCACCACGCGCTTCGCCCTCGGCTTCGGCGTCGCCGCCCTCATCTGGATCGCCTCGGCATTCACCCAGGCGCCGCTGCGCTACTGGCTCTGGACCCTCGCTCTCACCATCGACTTCGCCACCCCCTGGCTCGCCGAACGCCACGGCATGCACGTGCCCCCTCACGCCGAGCACTTTCCCGAACGCTATGGCCTGTTCACCATCATTCTGCTCGGCGAATTCATCGCCGAAGTGATGCGCGGCATCGGCTCGCAGGAGTACTGGTCGCTGCCCGCGGCCTCCACGGCGTTCGGCGGCATGGCCTTCGTCTTCTTCCTGCGCTGGCTCTATTTCGATGGAGCCGCCGGCGCAAGCGAGCGCCACATTCACACGCCCGAACAAGCCCGCCGCTTCCACATCTGGAACTACGCGCACCTGCCCCTGTTCCTCGGCCTCGGCGTCGCCGGAGTGGGCATGAAGCACCTCATCGCATTGCAGGAAGGCGAACACCTCCACCCCATCGAGGCCATCATCTTCGCCGCCTCACTCGCCGTCACGATGGCGTCGCTCGCCGCTATCGGCTTCGTTTCCAAACAAGCGTCGCAAGCTCCCGTACGGTCATTGCCCTTGCACCCAACTCCACATTCCGCCGCCCAATCGTGAACGCCATTCGCCAGTGGCTGAACATCACGCGATAGGCTTCGCAAACGCTCACCGACGGATCGTAAATGTGTGTCGCTTCCGCCGACACGCCATTCAGCTCGATCACCTGCAAGCCACGCCCCTCTCGAAAATCCTCCACCGTCGGCGCGCGCAAATCGAACCGCCCAAAGTAGAACCCCTCGTGCGCCCGCGCCATGCGGTCGATCTCTTCCTCCAGCGCCGCCGTCAACAGATGCGCGCCGTTTAGAAAAATCACTCCCCGGCAATGCGACCCAATCTCGACCAACTGCCACCGCTCGCCCAACGCCAGAACGTCGCTCATCGAACGCCGCGACAACCGCGCATACGTGTCGGCCATGCAAGCCGCACGCTCGTCACGATGCACAAGTTCCCCCAACCGGCTCCGCCCATCGCCAACCACCACCGGGAACCGCTTCGCCGTGATCGACACCACGCGCCCGCGCGCCTCGTCCGGCATCCTGCAATAGAAGACGCCAAACTCCACCCCGCTCACATACCGCTGCACAATGATGTCCTGCTCCGCGGCGCGCAGATACGCATCGCGCTCGGCTTCCGTGCGCACAATCGCCACGCCCGCCCCGCGCTCGCCCTGGTCCGGCTTCAAGACCATCGGAAACCCAAACCGCCGCGTGAGCGCCACCTTCCCGTCGAACGCGAGCCCCGCCGGAATCAAAGCAAACTCCGCCGCCGCGGGCAGCCGCCGCAGGATCTCCGATTTCGACTCCCCCACCAGGCCCCCCGAATAGATCCCCGGATTCGCCGCAGTGAACAACGTGAAAGAGCGATGCCGCGCGCACAACCAGAGGATGTAGGGCACCACCGGCAAGTACGCCGCCCACATCGGCCAGAACTCCCACCGCAACGCCCGCTTCCACGCATTCGGCGCAATGCGCACCAGCCCAAACACGATCGGAACCACGACGCCATAGCTCGCAAAGTTGCGGCTCAACACCGTCCCGCCCACGAGCAGCGGAGTCCAGACCGCCGAAGCAAGAAAGAAGTAGAGCGCAAAGGTCGCCATGCGCGTCCGCAGCAGCCCCGCCGCAAAGTACGTCGGCAACCGCAACCCCGGCATGAAGCGGCTCAAAAAGATCACGCTCAACCCGCGCTCGCCGAGCCAGCGAGTCCCGCGCTCAATGCGATCCTCCGAAATCGCCCGTGCCAGCGGTCCCCATCGCAGCGCCGGCCTCCCCACGAACCGCCCCGCCGCGAACAACGCCAGGTCGCCCAGAAAAATTCCAGCGACACACGCCGCCGTCCCTTCGGCAAAACCAATGCGCCCCTGCGCAATCAACAGGCCCGTGGCGACGCACGTCAAGTCTTCACTCACCAACGTCGCCAGCGTAATGAGTATGTATTGGTGAAGCACCCAAGCCTCCTCGTTCCTTGACCGCGTGATTTCCTGCGCCCCGCATGCCAGCGCGCGGCTCAGTAGCGTTTCCGCGCCACATCCACTTCGGCAACCTGCTCGA
>CAYUZM010000567.1:0-4546 GCA_964449665.1 uncultured Solibacteraceae bacterium | reverse complement strand
CGTGAATCCCCACGTCTGGTTCGGCAGCGGCGCGCCCCCCTGATCGCTGCACCACACGTTGAACTCGGCCAGAAACTCCCGCCATCCCGGATTCGCCGTCGACACCGGATCGATCGTCATCACATTCCCATCGAACGAGTACGACAGCGTCGACTGCTGATCCTTCGCAATCCGGTACCCCACATGCAACATATTCGTGCGGTAACCCTTGGTCTTGTAGTAATTCTTTACCCACTTGGTGTACGCCGGCAGTATCTTCGCGAACCGGTCCTCGGGAAACGCCCACAAACTGAACGTATACCGGCTGTCGCTCGAAACATCCGGATACCGAATCGTCTGGTCCGGCGCAGCCGTGTTCTTGCTCTTGATCAGATTCTCCAGATTCCACCGCCACGTCCCGCCAAAGGTGTCGATCAGCTTGTACCGCGCCTTCTTGTCCTCAATGTCCCGCTCGGCCTGAAAACACGTCCGCGGCCCCAACTCAGACCACAAGTAGTTCCGCAGCGGCCACACGTGGATATCCCGCAGCCCCTTGGCCTTCGGGTTGTACTTACGAAACTCGCATGTGACTTTCTCATCGTAGAGAAACATGTAGTACATCATCGAGTAACCGCGCGCCCATAACTTCGGCAACTGCTCGACATACTCGGTGACGGAAAACGTCTCGTGAAACACCTCCATCGGTTCCAGCTTCTTGATGCGGAACGTCGCCTCCGTCACCACCCCGAACGTCCCATAGCTGCACCGCAGCATCTTCATCAGCTCCGGGTCGCTCTCCTCGCTCGCCTCCAGAATCTTCCCCGAAGGGAGCACCATCTTCATCGCCGTGCAATACGAGCTCACCTGCCCGTACTCTCCCGGCATCGAGCCGTCCTTCGTCCCCGCGCACGCCGCCGACCCCATCGACAGGTTTCCAATCTCCGTGTTCACGTAAAACTGAAGCCCGCGCGACTTCAACTCCAGCGCCACGTCAATCAGAATCGCCCCCGCCTCCACCCGCACGCTGTCTTCGGTGATCTCCAAAATCCGGTTCATCCCCTTCATCCGGATCATCGTCCCGCCGTCGGCCGCCGAACATGGCGCCGTCGAGTGGTTCGACCCGAACGCGCGAACCGGTGTGGGGTACTTCTCCGGGTCTTTCAAAATCTTGGCAATGTCCTTGGCCGACTTCGCCTCCGCCACCACCTTGGGACGCGCAACTACGTCTCCGAACCAGTTGCTGACTTCTGCTGTGGGCATTCGCGCCACCTCCGTTATAGGGAGATTCTAATGCCCCCGCGCGCAAATGTCCCGCAAATTCTAGGAGCCGTGTCAAATTCGCGGTGCCGCTTTTCAAAATCTGGAGACCTCCGCGCGCGCGATCACGCCGCGCAAACATTTCTTTCTCCTTTTGATTCAATCGCCCCGCGCCACTCCCGTTTCCGCCGCCGGGCACACCGTTCCATCCTGAACGCGGGAGACAAAGTTTTCCCGCATCCCTATGCAAGCCGCACCTGCCATCCACACACCCATCGACGACGCCGTCGCGCGCCTCACTCGCCAGTACAAAGTCGAAGGCGACATCGAAGTGATGTTCATTCGCCAGATCGCCGCCGCCCAGGTCACCTATGAGTCGCTGCAACGCGCCATCGACACCCTGCTCGCCGCCGCCGAGCCCAACGACTCGCGCATTGAGCGCCTCTCCCGCGCCAAAGCCCGCGAACAGCGCCAGCAAACCACGGCCCTCCGCGAACTCAAGGATCTTCAGCAACGCCGCAATGCCATCGAACGCTTCCCCTCACAAACCGAAGGCCGTCCTCCCCTGGCCGACCATAGCGACTTCATCGGCTTGCCCCCCAAAATCAGGCCCTTCCTCACGCCTCCCCGGCACCGCACCCCAGAATCCAAAGCGCTCCTCGATCACTATGCTCGCCCAGGCTTCCTGAACTTCAAACCACAGCCACCAGCTTCTTCGCCGGACTCCCAAAAAGCGGGTTAGCCCCTCCCGCTGCTAATACAGCGAAAGCTCCACCGGAGCCCCCACGCCCACGCCCAGTATCCGGGCCGCGGAAGCCTGGTTCGCCACCACTTCCAAATACCCCGAACTTCCCACAATCACGGCCGGCTCGCCAATCCCCGCCTCGCCATAGTGGCCAATCAGACGCTCCACGCGCGTCACGCCGGGAATCATCACAAACGGCCTCTCCAACACCGCCGGAAACTCGCTCACCAGTAAGTTCGTAATCAAGTTCCCAAACCGGTCGATCCGCAACACCGTCCCCTGCCACACCCGGTGCCCCGTCCGCGTGGGCTTCTCCGCCTGCGGCCGCAAATAATCGTCGATCAGCGGCCCCACGTGCGCCGCCTTCACGCCCTTCGCCAGATGCGCCGCCACCGGCGCAAACACGTCCCGCCCATGAAACGTCGCGCTCATCTGCTTGCCGAATAGTTTCTGGTTCGTGATGTGCCGCACCTTCAACTTACTCGCCGCCTTAGCCCCGCCATACACCAGCGACAGCACGCCATTGTCCGGGCCCACGAAGAAATGCCCATCCGCCTCCACCAGAATCGGACGCCTCTCACTCCCCACGCCCGGGTCCACCACCGCCACATGCACCGTCTTCTTCGGGAAATACCGCCACGCCTCGCTCACCTGAAACGCCCCCTCCGTCACCGAATAGGGCGGCACGTCGTGCGTGATGTCCACCACCGTCGCCCTCGGCGCCAGCCCGAGAATCACGCCTTTCATGACCCCAACATAGTGGTCCGACAATCCAAAGTCCGTGGTGAGTGTGAGGATGGGCATTACAATATAAGAGAAGTCTTCCGCCAGATCAGGCCCGCTGCGTGACCCGGTATTATTTCGATCATAACGCGACCACCCCCCTCGCACCCGCCGTGCGCGAAGCCCTTCTGCACGCCGTCGACGACGCCTGGGCCAACCCCTCCTCCATCCACCAGGATGGCCAGCGCGCCCGCCAGCTCTTTGAACAGTCCCGCGCCAAGGTCGCCGCCTTCCTAGGCTGCGGACCCAAGGACATCGTCTTCACCAGCGGCGGCACCGAAGCCGCGAACCTCGCCCTGTTCGGCGCCGTCCGCAACGACCCGCGCCCGCGCAAGCACGTGCTCACCACCGCCATCGAACACCCTGCCGTACTCGAATCCTGCGCCCAACTCGAACGCGAAGGCGTCGCCATCACCTATCTCCAACCCAACCGCCACGGCGCCATCGATGCCGGCATCTTCCGCCGCCAGCTCCGCCCGGAAACCGTCCTCGCCAGCGTCATGCACGCCAACAACGAAACCGGCGCCGTCCACGACATCGCCGCCCTCGCCGCGATCGCTCACGAAGCCGGCGCGCTCTTCCACTCCGATGGCGTCCAGGCCGCCGGGAAACTCAGCTTCTCTCCCTCCGCCGCCAACATCGACCTCTATTCGATCAGCGCCCACAAACTCAACGCCCCCAAAGGCTGCGGCGCACTCTATGTCCGCTCTGGCGTCAAGCTCGCTCCCATCCTCTTCGGCGGGCGCCAGGAACGCAGCCGCCGTGCGGGAACCGAATCCGTCACCCTCGCCGCCGCATTCGGCGCCGCTGTCACGCTCGACCGCCCTGGCCTCGCCCCCCTCCGCGACCGCCTCGAACAGGGCATCCTCTCGCGCGTCGCGGACTCGCACGTCAATGCGGGCCACTCCCCTCGCCTTCCCAACACCGCCAACATCCGCTTCGACGGCATCTCCGCCGAATCCCTCGTCATCGCGCTCGACCTCCGCGGCTTCGCCGTCTCCACCGGCGCCGCCTGCTCGAGTGGTTCCGTCGAACCATCCCACGTCCTGCTCGCCATGGGGCTCTCCCCTGAACAGGCCCGCTCCAGCATCCGCTTCTCTCTCGGCCTCGGCAACACCGCCGAACAGGTCGACTTACTCGTCGATGCCGTCGCCGTCTGCGTCGCGCACCTCCGCAAGTTATCCCCCACTTACTCCGAGGTCGCACAATGAACCACGACCTCATCGCCGTCGCCATGTCCGGCGGCGTCGACCCCTCCACCGTCGCCGCCATGCTCCGCCGCGACGGCCATCCCATCGTCGGCATGACCATGCAGCTCTGGAACCAGCGCCGCCTGCCCGAGGTCGCCACCGAAGGCGCCGCCGGCCGCTGCTGCTCGCTCGACGACGTCTACGACGCCCGCTGGGTCGCCAACCAGCTCGGCATCCCCTACTACGTCGTCAATTTCGAAGACCGCTTTGAGGAGCAGGTCGTGCGCCCGTTCGTCGCCGAATACCTCGCCGGCCGCACGCCCATCCCCTGCACCCTCTGCAACAACTTCGTCAAGTTCGACCAGTTCCTCGACATGGCCGCGGGCGTCGGCGCGCACCGCGTCGCCACCGGACACTACGCCCGCATTCGCCACGACCAGGCCACCGGCCGCTGGCAACTCCTCCGCGCCGCCGATCCCGCCAAAACCCAGACCTACTTCCTCTGGGGCCTCACGCAGGACCAACTCTCGCGCACACTCTTCCCGCTCGGCGAAATGAAGAACCCCGACGTCCGCCACCTCGCCCGCCAACC
>CAYUZM010000566.1:0-4559 GCA_964449665.1 uncultured Solibacteraceae bacterium | reverse complement strand
TGGCCATTCCTGCGCGACCGGCGCATCGATGCGTACGGTCCGATCGTGAACCGGTGGCTCGCATAATGGCCTACCGGATGCCCGCCGAGTGGGAACCCCATGAGGCAACGTGGCTGGCTTGGCCGCATGAGCGTTCAGATTGGCCGGGAAAATTCGCCCCAATTCCATGGGTGTATGGCGAGTTCGTGCGTTACGTCTCACTTCATGAGCGCGTGCGCATTCTCGTGATGGACGCGGCCGAGCGGAAGTCCGTGGAGCGCGTGTTGCGCAAATGCGGCGTCAATCTGGCGGCGATCGATTTTTATGTACGGCCCACGGATCGCTCGTGGACACGCGATTTCTGCCCCATCTTTGTACACGACGGTCAAGGCCAATGCACGGTGACGGATTGGATCTTCAACGGTTGGGCGAAGTATCCGAATCACAAACGCGACAACGCAATTCCGAAGTGGATCGCCGGGAAACTGAAACTGCCGCGCGTGGAGCCAGGCCTTGTGCTGGAAGGTGGAAGCATCGAAGTAAATGGCGCGGGCCTGCTGCTCCCCACCGAGGAATGTCTGCTGTCACCGGTGCAGGCGCGCAATCCCGGCAAGTCGCGCGAGGAGATTGAGGCGGCCTTCGCGCAGTTCCTCGGCATTCGCAAGACGCTATGGCTGAATCGAGGCATCGCGGGAGACGACACGCACGGGCACATTGACGACCTTGCCCGCTTTACCGGCGAGCGCACCATCGTCACCATGATCGAACGAAACAAGAGCGATGAGAATTTCGAGCCGCTGCGGGAGAATCTGAAACTGCTGCGTGCCATGCGCGACCTGCGCGGCCGTCCCTTCCGCGTGGTGACGCTCCCGATGCCCGCGCCGGTGTTTTTCGACCACCAGCGGCTTCCGGCGAGCTACGCGAACTTCTATATTGCGAACAGGCACGTGTTGGTGCCGGTGTTCAACGATCCGAACGACCGCGTGGCGCTGAACACCCTGGCGAAGCTTTTCCCGGACCGCACGGTCGCCGGCATCTACTGCGGCGATCTCGTCCTCGGGCTCGGGACGCTTCACTGCATGACGCAGCAGCAGCCACTCAATCAGGGGTAAGCAGAACTTTAAGGACGCCGCGTTCGGCGGCACGGTCGAAAGCGCGCCGAGCGTCTTTGAGCGGAAACGTGTCGTGAATCATTGCCGCGGCGTTGACCTTGCCGCTTTTGAGCAAGCGCAGCGCCGGTTCAAATCGGCCGCACCGTGAACCGACGAGCGTAATCTCGTGGACGATGATGGGAGCCGTGTCGACGCTCACCAGTCCATGCACGGTGGACTTCATCACCAGCGTGCCGCGCGGTTTCGTCATGGCGACTGCCTGGCGCAAACCGCCGGCGGAGCCGGTCGCTTCCACAACCGTCTCGAACGCCATCGCGGGCAGTTTGCCGCCGACAACGCGGATTTCCGCCGCACCGCCCAGGTTGAGCTTGGCCTTGTGGCGGCCGTAGTGAATCACGTCTACGCCGTGCGCCGTAAGTGCCTGTGCGATCAGGATGCCGAGTTTGCCGTCACCGAGTACGGCGACACGCGCTCCGGGCGCAAGCTTCACTTGATCGAGAATTTCGCAGGCCGCGGCAAGGGGCTCGATGAAAACGGCCTCGCGGGTGGAAAGCGCGGCGGGGATGACGTGCAGGTTCGCATCGGGAAGCGTGAGGTACTCGGCGAAGGCGCCCGGGTGCTTGACGATGCCGAGGACGGTGCGGCGAAGACAGTGGCGGCCGAGGTTGCGGGCGCAGTATTCGCAGGCGCCGCAGGCGAGGTTGATCTCACCACCGACGCGCTTGCCCAATAGAGCGGGCGTATCGGATTCGACGACCTCGCCGATGAACTCGTGGCCGGGCGTGCCTGTGAAGCCGTAGTAGCCGCGGCGGAGTTCCAAATCGGTGTTGCAGATGCCGGCGGCAAGCAGGCGAATGACCGAAAAACCGGGCTTTCGTCTGGGTTGGGCGCGGCGCTTGAGGGCCACGTCTCCGTTTTCCAAATGAACGGCGAGCATAGAAGCCCCAGTATAATGAGGAGTTCGTGTCCTCCCATCTCGTTTGTTTCAATTCCAGCTGCCGCGCGCAGTATTCCATCACCGACGTCCTCTACAACTGCCCCCAGTGCGGCGGCCTTTTGGAGGTATCGGCGCCGGAGAGTTTGGATCCGGTGAAATTGAAGGTCACCTGGCGCGAGCGGCGCATGAGCAACGCGCCGTTGGATCAGAGTGGCGTGTGGCGTTATCGCGAGATGCTGCCGTTTGAGGGGCAGTTGGAGCACGTGGTGACGATTCGCGAGGGCAACACCCCGCTGCTGCCTTCGACACGTGCCGCCGAATATGGCGGGCTGCGTGCCATCACCTTTAAGCACCAGGGCTTCAACCCGACCGGCTCGTTCAAGGACAACGGCATGACGTGCGGCGCCTCGCAGGGACGGCGTCTGGGCATGAAGCGCGTGGCGTGCGTGTCCACCGGCAATACCAGCGCGTCGATGGCGGCTTATGCGGCGCAGGCGGGCATGCAGGCGATTATCTTCCTGCCGCATGGCAACATCAGCTACGGAAAACTCGCGCAGGCGCTTGAATATGGCGCAAAGACGCTGCAGGTGGAAGCGAACTTCGACCAGATCCTCAGCCTGGTGCGCGTGCTCGCCGAAAAGCTTGGCGTCTACCTGCTGAATTCCGTGAACCCGTTCCGTATCGAGGGCCAGAAGACAATCATGGCCGAGATGCTCGATCTGCGCGATTGGAAGGTGCCCGATTGGGTGGTGGTGCCGGGCGGCAACCTGGGCAATGTTTCCGCGTTCGGGAAGGCGCTTCGCGAGTTGAAGGACGCGGGTTTCATTGACCGGCTCCCGCGGCTCGCCGTGGTACAGGCCGAAGGCTCCGCTCCGTTTGAGGCCTTCATGCGTGCGCCCGATGCCACGCACTTCCCCACGGTCGAACATCCGGAAACGCTGGCGACGGCGATCAAGATTGGTGATCCGGTGTCGTGGCCGAAGGCGTGGCACGAGGTTTCGACGACGGGCGGCGTGGTGGAGAAGGCGAGCGAGCTAGAGATTGCCGACGCAAAGGCGGTCATCGGCGCAAGCGGTATCGGCTGCGAGCCGGCATCGGCGGCGACCTTGGCGGGCATTCGCAAGCTGACGGCCGAGGGCACCATCGCGCCGGACGCCGACGTGGTGGCGATTCTGACAGGCAACGTGCTGAAGGATCCCGACTACATCTACCGCTACCACACCGGCCAGCTATCGGCGCACTCGGGTCCAATCAAGGGAGCATTCGAGAACGCGCCCATCGTGGTGCCGAACGATCCGGAGAAGATCGCCGCGTTGCTGGCCTAGCGCGGCGTGATCAGGCCGCCGAGTTTGTCGGCGTCGCCGCCGGGAATGCGCGGGAAGCGCGTCGAATAGGCTTCCAGGTACTTCAAACCCGACCCCGTGTTGTAGATCGCAATGCGTTCTTCCGATTTGAGGAAGCCGCTGGCAAGCAGTTTCTTTAGGCCCGCGACGCAGGCCGCCCCTTCCGGCGCGGCGAACATGCCTTCCATCGACGCGAGTTCGATTCCGGCATCGAGCATCTCTTCATCGCTGACGGCAATCGCGGTGCCGCCGCTCTCGCGCACGGCGTCCAGCACGAGGAAATCGCCAAGCGGCTTGGGTACGCGGAGGCCGCTGGCCACCGTATGCGCGTTCTGCCAGAACTCGCTGCGCGGCGTGCCCTGTTCGAAGGCGCGCACAACGGGCTGGCAGCCTTCCACCTGAATGCAGATCATCTTCGGGCGTTTGGCGGAGATCCAGCCCAGGTGCTCCATTTCATCAAACGCCTTCCACATGCCGATCATGCCGACGCCGCCTCCGGTGGGATAGAAGATGGCATCGGGGAGTTCCCAGCGGAACTGCTCGGCGAGTTCGTAGCCCATCGTTTTCTTGCCTTCGATGCGGTAGGGCTCTTTGAGCGTGGAGACCTCAAACCAGCCCTCGGCCTGCTTGCGTTCGGCCACGATGCGGCCGCAATCGCTGATGAGTCCGTCGATGAGCGTGACGTGGGCGCCCATCGCTTTGCACTCGATGAAGTTCGATTGGGGCACGTCGCGGGGCATGAAGATGTGGCATTCGATGCCCGCGGCGGCGGCGTAGGCGGCGGTTGCGCTGGCGGCGTTACCCGCCGACGGTACAGCCACTTTCTTGATGCCAAGCTCGACGCACATCGAGATGGCGCAGCTCAACCCGCGCGCCTTGAAGGAACCTGTGGGATTGACGCCTTCATCCTTGATCCAAAGGTTCCTGGCGCCGAGGGCATTGCCCAGCCGGTCGGCGCGCACCAGCGCCGTGTGGCTGGCCAGCCCCACCACCCCGCCGAAGCGCAGGACCTTGGCCACCGGACTTTCCGCCGCCTCGCCGGTCGCCTCGTTGAGGATCCCGAACACCTCGTCGAGGTGGCGGCCCGCCGCCTGAGCGAAGGGCCACCCGGTCATTTCCTCGGCCACCGGGTTCATGAACGTGACCAGTCCGGCGGCGTCGGTGGCGATCACGGCGTCGCCGATGCTG
>CAYUZM010000565.1:0-4559 GCA_964449665.1 uncultured Solibacteraceae bacterium | reverse complement strand
CCCTTCGACAACGGACTGACGTTCCACCGCGTCATCCCCGGCTTCATGATCCAGGGCGGCGACCCCACCGGCACCGGCACCGGCCGCACGCAGGAAATCCCCGACGAGTTTCATCCCGAACTCAAGTTCGATATCCCCGGCCGTGTCGCCATGGCCAACGCGGGCCCCAACACCGGCTCCTGCCAGTTCTTCATCACGGAAGTGCCCACGCCGCACCTCACTGGCCGCCACACCATTTTTGGTCAGGTGGTGGAAGGCCAGGCGCTCGTCGAAAAGATCGCACGGTTGCAGCGCGGCCCCAACGACAAACCGGACACCCCCGTCGTCATGACGCGGGTCACCATCGCCCGCGTTGGTCCCGGACCTGCCGTTGCCCCGGCCAAGCCCGCCGCCAAGAAGGCGACGTCCACCAAGAAGGCGGCCACGACAACGGCGCCCCCGGTCAAAAAGGCCACCACGCCCGCGGTCAAAAAGTCCACCGCGCCTGCCACATCCACCACGCCCGCCGTCAAGAAGTAACGGCCGTCAGTGGCTCTTGAGCGGAACTTCGAAGAAGAACAGTTCGTCGCCCGTCGCCGCGTCGCGCAGGCCCGTGACGTATAGCTTCTCGCCCCCGCGATGATCGGTTTGAAAGTAAACGAACCCCTGCGCGCTCTCGCCCGGCGGCAACATCTTCGCTGTAAATGACCGGCCCTCGATTTCAAATGCCTCCAGCGGATTCTTCCCCTTCGGAAGCGGAAACGGCAGCGGGCTTGGCGACATCCTCGGCCGCTTCGGCGAGTTCGCAAAGCGCACTTCGTTCGCCGGCGTTGCCTCAATCTTGTTACGGTTCAAGTCGTGGTATTGAAACATCGCGCCATCCAGCTTCACGGACTTCTTCGAGTTGTTCTTTACCACCACCCACACCGGTAACACGCCATACTTGTTGGGGTTCGCCTTGCCGAAGGGCGGCTTGCAAAGCGCCTCCGTATCGAAGGCCTGCGCCGCGATGGTCACTTCGGAGATCGTCTGCTTCTCCATCTGTTCCACCGTCGGCGGGGTAAACTGATCTTTCTCGCCGACTCCCAGCAACACGAAGGGGGCGCAGAATAACAGGCACGCGGCGTTGCGACGCATTTTCATAATGGCTCTCTACCGGGCGCTGCTGATGGCCGCGTCCCCGGCTCTCTTACTGTATCTTGCGCTGCGCAGCTACCGCGACCAACGCTACTGGCATTCCTTGGGCGAGCGCTTCGGCAGGCTGCCGTCCACGGTCCATCAGACGGGCAACGGCTCCATCTGGTTGCACGCCGTCTCGGTTGGCGAAGTGCTCACCAGCGTCCGTTTGTTGGAATCGCTGCGCGCGCAACTGCCCGGCGTCCGCCTCTACGTCTCGGTCTCCACCCTCGCTGGCCGTGAACTCGCGCAGCAGAAACTCGCCGCCGTCGCCGACGCCGTCATCTACGCGCCGCTCGACTTCACCTTCGCCGTCCGCCGCATGATGCGCCGCATGCGCCCGCGCGTACTCATCGTGCAGGAAACCGAAATCTGGCCCAACCTGTGGAACGAAGCCAAACGCGCCGGCGCGGGGCTCCTCGTCGTGAACGGACGTATTTCGGACAAGGCATTCCCAAAATACCTCGCCGCGCGCTGGTTCTTCCGCGGTGTCCTCGCTCTGCCCGATTGCATCTCCGCGCAAAGCCAAATCTCACTCGGCCGCTTTCGCGCCCTCGGCGCACCCGCCGCCCGCAGCGGCATCGGAGGCAACCTTAAATACGACTTCGATCCCTCCTCGTCCGCGCCTCCGCCCGCCGTGTTCGCCGTCGTCGAACGCTCGTCGCCCAGTGCCGTTTGGATCGCCGCCAGCACCATGCCGCCCGCCGCGCCCGGCGACCCCGAAGAGGACGACGCCGTCATCGCCGCCTTCCAGCGCCTCGCCCCCACGCACCCCCGCCTCCTGCTGATCCTCGTCCCGCGCAAGCCCGAGCGCTTCGACGCCGCCGCCACCCGCCTCTTCCGCGCGGATGTGCCCTTCCTGCGCCGCTCGCAGCTCACCGGCGAGGAAACCATTCCACTTCCCGGCGTCTTGCTGCTCGACTCCATCGGCGAACTGGGTACACTCTTCCCTCTCGCCACGGCCGTCTTCATGGGCGGCACGCTCGTCTCGCGCGGCGGACACAACATCCTCGAACCCGCCTTCTCCGGCAAACCCGTCGTCGCCGGACCGCACATGGAAAACTTCAGCGAGATCGCCGAAGAGTTCCGCGCCTCCGATGCCATGGTGACCATCCCGTCGCCCGAAGACCTGGCCCCCGCCATCGATCGCCTGCTCGCCGATCCCGCGGCCGCCCACGCCATCGGAGAGCGCGCCCGCTCGCTCGCCGAATCCAAACGCGGCGCCACGGCCCAGGCAACCGCGTCCATCGTCGAACTCTTTCACCGCTCGATTCCGCGCACGGTCCATTCCGGCGCCGCGCACCTGATCCTGGGGCCACTCGCCGCCTGGTGGGCCGCCGGAGTCCGCTGGCGCCGTACCCGCCAACAGGCCAGCGCGCGCGCGCTGCCAAAGCCGGTCATCTCCGTCGGCGGCATCGGAATGGGTGGTGTAGGGAAGACGCCTCTCGCCATCTGGCTCGCCGGACAACTCCAGTCCGCGGGCTTCGCGCCGGCGTTCCTGACGCGCGGCTACCGGCGGCAATCCCTCGAACGTGTCATCGTCCTCGCCCCCGGTTCCACCGCCCCCTCCGTTCGCACAGGCGATGAGGCGCAACTGCTTCTCCGCTCCGGACACGGCCCCGTCGGAATCTCCGGCGACCGCCATCTGGCCGGGCAAAAACTCCTGGAACAATTTCAGCCCGGCGCATTTTTACTCGACGATGGCTTTCAACACTGGCGTCTGCGCCGCGACTGCGACATCGTGCTGATTGACGCGCTCGATCCGCTCAGCGGCGGCGCGGCGTTTCCTCTCGGGCGCCAGCGTGAATCGCTCGACGCGCTGGAGCGCGCCCACGCCATCGTCGTCACACGCGGCATCCATCCCTGGCCCGGCTTGCTGCAGGTGCTCGCCCGCTATACGAATGCCCCGATCTTCTATAGCCGCTTCGCGCCGCTCGCTTGGCACAATCTGGGGTCCACCTGCGAGCCCGTTCCGGTGGCCGATTTCAACCCCGGCCCGTCACTCGCCTTCTGCGGACTCGGCAATCCGGCCTCATTCTGGAGCACGTTGAGCGAACAGAAGATCCGCCCCGTTCGCCGTTGGACATTCGGCGATCACCATCGCTACCGTCCCAGCGAAGTCCGCCGCCTCGCGGCGCAGGCCACCGCACGCAAAGCCGAAGTGTTGCTCACCACAGCCAAAGACGTTCAGAATCTCCCTGCCGCGGCGCACACGCTCACCGCGCCTCTGCCCATCTGGTGGCTGGAAATCGGTGTCGAATTGGATCGCCCAGACGACTTGCTCGCCCTGGTCCGTAAGCGCATCGCCAACGCGACCGCCCCGTAATCCCGCGCCAACCGCCCTAGTTGCGGTAGCCCGAGTTGGTCAACTGGAACAGTTGCTCCAACTGCTCCTCCCCCTCCGGCTTGCCCGGCTCTTTGTCCGCCGACGCCAGATGCGGCACCGTCATCAGCCGGAATAGGCTCAGCCGGAATTCCATGTCTTCCCGAATTTGATTCGCTTCCCTCATGTCGCTTTGCCTCGTTTCGCGATCGGTCCTAGCTTCCCTGGCCCCGCGCTCGCTCCTCCGCGCACAGTCAGGTAGTCAATTCCGCATATCGGTTGTTTCACGCAATTCTTTATGGAAGAGAATCTCGACCGGCGATTTATTACCGGGTTAGCCTTACCACCACGCTGGCATTGGTCTTATCGGTAACAACGGCTCCCAATTGTGAACAGGGCTCAAAGGATATGGTTGGGTGGGCCGTCTGGGTGTGAAAGTAGAGGAATTTAACGGTGGGTCTTCAACTTCGTTGGGTTTCGAGGAGGAGCAACCTTGCTCCCTTGAGCCCTTTTCTCTTTCATCGCACCGCTAGATGTGCAAACGGCGTGCCAAACCGGCCCGGCCGCTTTCCCGGCCTTTTTGCCACTCTTGCCGCTCGATCCGCCTCCACGCCCGCCACTGGTGCCAAATCGGAACCCGTCACGAGATGCCACGTTCCCGCTTGATACAATGTGCCCCGATGATCCGTATACTCCTTCCACTCGCGCTCGCCACCGCTCTCCAACTCGCAGCCGCAAGCGACGCCGGCACACTCAAGGTCCTCTCCCTCGCCACGCAATCCACCACAAGTCCCGAATTCCGCCAGGCCCTCGCGCAGGCTCTTCCGGAAAAGGACCGCCTCGCCGGCGCCTCGCTCTACTACGGCGGCGACTTCCTCTACGTCATCGAAGGCTCCCCCTCCGCCAAACTCCACGTCGACGACCGCCCCGTGCCCCTCACCGCCGCCGGTAACCTCTTGCTCTACCGCGCCATATTAAAGACCGGCCGCTCTCATTCCATGCAGTGGTTTGCCGATGGCTCCACACCCGGCACGCGCGTCGATCAGCCCGCCTACCTCCCCGAAAACTACCCCAGGCCCGG
>CAYUZM010000564.1:0-4562 GCA_964449665.1 uncultured Solibacteraceae bacterium | reverse complement strand
CCACCAGACCGGCGCCGAACAAGGGAATCGGTGCGCGGCGCGCGATGACGTTGGCCTCGGCGGGCACTTGCACCTGGCAGCGATGGTTGGGAATCGAGAAGAGGTGAAAGAGCGTGCCACCGTTCAACTCCGTGAACGTGCCATCTTCGGCGCGATGGCCGGCGCGAATCTCCGTCATCGTGCTGATGCCGCCGATGGCGGGAACACTGTGGCAAACGGCGCAACTGGTGCCATTGAACGCGGGGCCGAGTCCATCCGCCGCCGTCTCGACTTCGGTGAAGTCTTCGAGACCGATGCGGAAGCGTTCAAATTCGGCGGCCGTGATGTTGGCAAGCGGGTCGCCGGGCAGCACGGGGCGGCCCGTGGATTGGGCAAACAGACAAGTGGCGGCGAACAAAGTAGCGAAGGTGCGTCTCATCGCGGCGCTACTTGACCTCCAAGGTTCCGCGCATCAGGTTGTGCCCCGCCCCGCAAGGGCGCGAACACTCGAAGGTGAACTTGCCCTTCTCCTTGGCGACAAAGCGGACACGTGCCTCGCCGCGGCCCTGCGGAGGAATCGCCACGTCGATGCCCGCCACCGTAATGCGGAAGCCATGGTCGGTGTCGTCGCTGGTGAGAACGAACTCGATCAACTCACCTTGCTTCACGGTGACCTTGGAGGGATTGAAGGTGAACCGTTCGGCGGAGATGCTGATGACGCGGTCGGGCTTGCGGCCCGCATTTTCTTGCGCACCCAGCAACGCGCCGAGGAACAGCGTGAGGAGAAGACGTTTCATTAGAACCACCATCCAATTCCCAAATTGATTCCGTTCAACGCCTTCACCACGGCGCTGGCGTTGCGGTTGAACACGTAGTCGAACTTGATCGCCACATCGGGTACGGGCTTGAAGGTGAGACCTGTCACCCACGACGAGCGGTCAAATTGCCGAAGCGGAACGTAGCCCGCCGGCATCACGCGCTGCGTGTTGTAGTTTTCGTAGCGCGCGAAGGCGATGATGTCTTTGCGGAAGCGGCGGGGCAGCAAGTGGTAGCCGGGTTCCACGTAGTAGCCGCGCATCTGGCTGGCGATGTTCGGATTCGCGCCGACTTGTTGCTGCACGCGCAAGTTGAGATCGCCCGCGCGTGAAACCCAGGTGTTGGCAAAGAGTGCCCGGATGTCGAACTGGCGATAGCTGTAGCGGCCGTCGACGTTGGCGATGGTCACGCGTGGATTGATGCCCGGAGTATTGAACCCGGCAAGGCCGCTGTAGAAGCTCGTGCCCAGCGTAAGGCGCCGCACGCCCGCGTACTCCAGCCGGCCAATATAGGCGGGATTCCGCATCGAAGATTCAAGCCCCTTGGTGCGCCCTTCCGCGATGCCGAACTCGGCGTTAAACAGGCTGGCATCGAGCGCCGAGGTGAGATAGGTGCGATAGCGGAATCCCTTGCCCAGATCGCCGGTGAGGCCGAATCCGAGTTCGCGCCACGTCGTCGGAATGATGATCGATTCGACAAACGGGCGCTCCACGCCATTGAACGACGGCGGCTCATGGCGCTCGTTGACGATCCCAACCGGGGCGAGCAGCATTCCGGCGCGGAAGTTGAACTTCGGAGTGATGAGGAAGTCGAGGTAAGCCTGCTCCAGCGCGACCTCGCCGCTCTCCAGCCCGCCTTCGATGAGCGAATGTTCGAACTCCAGTTCGCTCCAGAACTTGATGCGGTCCGAAAAGCTGTGGCCGAACAAGAGGACGAAGCGGTGGAAGTCCGGATGGAACGCATCGCCAGAATCGCGATTGACGTGAAAGTCCATGTAGCCGGCAATGGGGAGGCGCGTTTCCGTATCGGCGGCCTTTTGGAAGTCGCCGCTCACGGTGACCGATTGCAGGGGAGCCGACGGCGAAGACGGCAGCGCGGTGAAGTCAGGGGCATCGGCCGGCGCGGGCGCGGGTACGGAGGCACCGGTGGGCGCGGGAACGGGCACGGCGGCAACAGTAGGCGCAGGAGCCTCCGGCGCGGGCGCACGGACGGCGAGAAGTTGATCGAGCTTGGTTTCCAGGGCGGCCAAACGTTCGTCCAATTTGATTTCCGGCCGCGTTCGGAAGTTCGGATCGAGCAGCTTCATCTTGCGTTCGAGGTCGGCAACGCGCTGCTCGACTTCGGAAGGCGCGGGGGCTTGCGCGCACACAGAGGGCTCCAGCAGGAGCGCCGCGAAGGCGAGGTTAACTATATGTGACAATCTGTTCAAAGACACAGTGAATGGACAATATTAACCATGGTAAATATCAATTGTCAATCCAGTGTTCCTTGCTTCTGAGACACCGCAGGAAAATCGCCCCATCCCTCCTTCCCGCCTGGTTGCCTGGCGCGGCGAAACGACCTCGCCCGCCGCACACAACCCAAGGCGCACAACCACGAGGGCACCGCGCGTCGCAGCACCCTCAATCTTCTGAAGCGGGCTGAAGGCGCAGCGACTACTCCGCGCGGAGCGCGGCCATGGGAGAGATGCGGGAGGCGCGGAAAGCGGGAATGAAGCCGGCCGCAAGTGCGACCACTATAAGGATGCCGCCAGCCATCGTATAGGTCGCCGTGTCGCTGGCGGAGACGCCAAACAGCAGCGACGTGAGATAGACCGAAAGCGGCACGGCAGCAGCTATACCGAGGGCGATTCCGATGACCGCCAGGCGAAGCGTGCCCGCAACGACGGTGGTGCGAATGCGGCCGCTGGTCGCTCCCAACGCCATGCGGATTCCAAACTCGGGCGTACGGCGGGCCACCGAGTAGGCGATGACGCCGTAGATGCCGATGGCGGCCAGCAACAGCGCGGTCGCGGCGAAGGCGATGAGCAGGTTCACCAGGAAACGGCGCGGCGACAGCGCACGGTCAACTGTCTGATCGAGTGCATGGAATGAGGCCGTGGGCAGATCGGGCATCTCTTCCGCAATGGCGGAGCGGAGGGCGGGCGCGACGTCGTCAAAGCGCCGCGAGGCGCGAATGACGAGAGTGGGCGAACTGGTGGCCATTTGAAGGATGGGCAGGTACATCTCGGAGCCCGAGGATTCCTCCACACTGAGGTGGCGAACGTCAGAGGCGATGCCAACGACCTGGCGTTCGCGATTGCCAATGATGACCGTGCGGCCAATCGGGTCGGTATTGGGGAACAGGCGATTGGCGAGGGACTCGTTGAGAATCGCAGCGCGCGGGGCGTTGAAGGCGTCTTGCGCGGTGAATTCGCGGCCGCGCCGGATGGGCGTGCGCATGGTGCTTAGAAGGCCCGGCCCGATCACTTTGAGCAGTGCGGGGTAGAACTTCTCCGGCCGCTCCTCTTTGGCACGGATGCCCCAGGTGCGGTTGCTTTCGAGCGGCACGGCGTCGGTAATGGACACCGCGTCGAGGCCGGGAACGGCGCGGACACGGTCGAGAAACCGCTGCAGCCTGGCGGTGTAGGCGCGCACATCCTCTTCGCTTTGCAGGCGTGGGGAATCGAGCCGGAGCGTGTAGGTGCCACCGGTCTGGAAGCCCAGATTGACGTCCAGGACATGGAGAAAGCTGCGGAGAAGCAACCCCGCGCCTACCAGCAGCAGGCAGGCGAAGGCGACCTCGGAGACTACCAGCGCGGCGCGAACCGAAAGATGACCGGGACCTTCGCTCGAGCCGCGAGCACCGTCCTTCATCGCCTCGCCCAGTTTGCCGCGAGCGGCCGAAATCGCCGGAAGTAGCCCGAACAGCACGGCCGTGAGCAGCGTCACGCCACCGGCGGCCGCCAGCGAGGCGACGTCGATTTGAACGTTCTTCAGAAGCGGGATGCTGAGCGATTCAATTTGGCGTATGGAACTCGTGGCGGCGTACGCGAGTGCGATGCCCAGCGCGCCGCCGAGCGTGGCGAGCACGAAGGTCTCGGTGAGCATCTGGCGGGCGAGCCGCGCGCCTCCGGCTCCGAGCGCTCGGCGCAGCGCCATCTCTTTGCTACGCGCGGCGGCCCGGGCGAGCAGAAGATTCGAAAGATTCACGCAAACGATGAGGAGCACAAGCCCAACGGCCGCCGACAACAGAAGCATGGGTTGCCGCATGCCCGCCGTGATCGTCTCGTGCATCGGTTGCAGAATCGCTCCATAGCTGCCGGGAGGCCCAAACTCACGGCGCTCGCGCTGGCGCACTTCGATGAGGGCGTTCGCTTCAGACTGCGCGGAGGCAAGGGCCACGCCGGGCTTCAATCGGCCCATGATGGCGACGGTATTCCCCCAGTTGCGGATCTCATAGAAAGGCGCCGGAAGGAAGACATCCAGTTGAATGCCGGGCGCGAAGACGGAGCCGAAGTCGAACGTAGCGGGCATCACACCGACGATCGTCGCGCCGCGTCCGTTCACCGTGACCGGCTTGCCAATCACGTTCGGATCGGCCGAGTAACGGCGCTTCCATAGGGCGGCGCTGAGCATGACAGCGCCCGGCCCGCCTTGTTTGCTTTCGGCCTCGGTAAACCGCCTCCAAGCGCCGGTCCCACACCCAGGAAAGACAAAAAATTGGGAGCAATCCACCCCCCCCCCACCCGGGTCCGTTCCTTTTCCCCCGGGTAGTTTGAACACGGG
>CAYUZM010000563.1:0-4567 GCA_964449665.1 uncultured Solibacteraceae bacterium | reverse complement strand
CGTCGCCGGCTTCGGCGAAAGGGATGGCGCAGGATCCCGACAACGAACTGCTCTGGAAGATGTCGCGGCGCCGGCTCACGGCCGAGGAGGTTCGCGACTCGCTGCTTGCAGCTTCCGGAAGGCTCAATCCGAAAATGGGTGGGCCCAGCATCATGGTTCCGGTCGACGAAGAGCTGACCAAACTGCTCTACAAGCCCGGGCAGTGGCAGGTTGCCGCCGACAAGACCGAGCACGACCGGCGGAGCATCTACCTTATCTATAAGCGCAACCTGCGTTTGCCGATTATGGAAGCGTTCGACGCACCGGACATGCTGATCTCGTGCCCCAAGCGGGAGCAATCCACGCATGCGCCACAAGCGCTCGAATTGATGAACGGGGCGTTTTCAAACGACATCGCCCGGAGCCTTGCCGCCCGCCTGGACCGCGAGGGCCGACATCATGATCGTGCGCGCCCCCCGCCCGGACGTGGACCGCGAGGCCAAGACGCCCGACGCGCAAGTGACGCTGGCCTACCGGCTCACGGCGGGGCGCGCGCCGACGCTCCAGGAGAAGCGGATCGCGCTCGCATTTCTGAAGGCGAATCCGTTGAGCGAGTTCGCGCTTGCCGTTCTGAACCTGAACGCATTTCTTTACGTGGACTAGGAGAGCCGCCATGGCTGAACATGTTCGTTGGTGCCGATCCCGGCGCGACTTTCTGACCGACGCCTTCTGCGGCATGGGATCACTCGCGTTCACGCAGATGCTCTTTGAAGAGAAGCTGCGCGCCGCGCCCGCCAGGGCGAGCGCGAATCCGCTGGCGCCGCGTCCGCCGCACTTCGCGCCCAAAGCCAAGGCGGTAATCTTCCTCTTCATGGCGGGCGGGCCTTCGCACCTAGAGACGTTCGATCCGAAGCCGCTGCTGAATAAACTCGACGGACAGACCCGCCCGAAGGAATTCGGCGAGGTGAAGTATCCGTTTGTCCCCCACCACGCGAAGATCCTCGGCACCAAGCGCACGTTCAAGAAGTACGGCAAGGCCGGCATCGAAGTGAGCGATCTTCTGCCCCACCAGGCAGGTATCGTCGATGATCTCGCGATCCTCCGCTCGTGCCATGGCGACATGGTGGTGCACTCCGCCGCGCAATATCAGCTCTTCACCGGCCGCATCATTCCCGGCTTTCCCAGCATGGGTTCGTGGGCGCTCTACGGGCTCGGCTCGGAAAGCAATTCACTGCCGGCGTATGTTGTGAGCCCCGATCCCGATGGCGCGCTCGAAGGCGGCCAGCCGATGTACATGCACGGTTTTCTGCCGGCCGTGTATCAGCCGACGATGCTCCGCGCGGGCAAGAAGCCCATTCTCAATCTCGACCTTCCGCCGGGCGTGCCACTCGACAAGCGGCGCAATACGGTGGAACTGATCCGCAAGCTGAACGAGGCGAACTTAAAGGCCAGCGTGGAAGCGGAAGACGACGAATTTCGCGCGCGGATGAATTCGTACGACCTGGCATTTCGCATGCAGACCGAGGCGCCTGAGGTGTTCGACATCTCGAAGGAGCCGCAGGAGACACTCGACTTGTACGGCGTGGGCAAGGAACCGACGGACGACTATGGCCGCCGCTGCCTGCTGGCGCGCCGCTTGGTGGAGAAGGGCGTGCGGTTTGTCACAGTTGTGCATGGCGGCGGTCCCGGCAACCTGCAATGGGACGCGCACGACGACATCGAAGAGAACCACATTCGCATGGCGGCGCAGGCCGACCAGCCCGTGGCCGCGCTGATCAAAGACCTCAAGCGGCGCGGTTTGCTTGATTCCACGCTCGTGCTCTGGGGCGGAGAGTTCGGCCGGTCTCCCGAAGCGCAAGGCGGAAAAGGCCGAGACCATCACAACTACGGCTTCACGATGTGGATGGCGGGCGGCGGTATCAAAGGTGGGCAAGTTGTGGGCGCCACCGACGACATCGGTCTGAAGGCCACCGAGAAGCCCTACCACTTCCGCGATATCCACACGACGATCCTGAATCAGCTCGGGCTGAACCAGGACGCGCTGAGCTTTCTCCACCAGGGCCGCAAAGAACGGCTGACCGAAGTGCAGGGCTCGGTGATCAAAGAGATCGTTTAGCCGAGCCCCGCTCCGCGATTTAGAAGTAGACCTTCACACCCAATACGAGCCGCCGCGCGTCGAGCGTCGCGGTGTATTGTCCAAAGCGCGCGTTCACCTGGTTTCCCGCCGCGTCGAACCGGCCTGTTGTATCGACCGCGCTGAAGTTGGCGTGGTTGAAGGTGTTGTAGGTCTCGATGCGGAACTGCAGTTTCCGGGCCTCGTTCGAGCCGAGGGGAATGTTCTTGAACAGCGAGACGTCCCACATGTTCACGCCGGGCAGGCGGATGAGGTCCTTGGCCGCCGTGCCGATACCGAGTTCACCCGCGCCGGTGGGGGGGCGGACCACGCCTGAGTTGAAGTGGCGCAGTTCAGTTCGCTCGCCCTTGGGTAAGACGGGATCGCCCGTCAGGTTGACGCGCGAATCGACGCCTGCGCCCGATGCGCCCGTCAGATCGGCGCCGCTCACCAGGCTGTAGCCGATGCCGGATGGCGCGCCCGACAGGAACGAGGTGATGCCGGACAACTGCCAGCCGTCGAGCACCCAGCGCGAGAAGGCGTTGTTCCAGGTCTGGCTCGCTTTGGGAATGTCGTAGGTGTAGTTCAGCACGAAATTATGCGTGCGGTCGATGTTGGCTCGGCCATAGTTGCGTACGCGGAAATCGAGGAACGGATTGATGGCATCATTGTTGCCGTTGACGAAGTTCATCGCCTTGGACCAGGTCCAGGAGACGCCGAAGGTGAGGCCGCGGCCGAAGCGTTTGTTCAACTGCGTCTGCAGGGAATGATAATTGGAATTCGACGAGAACTCGGCATACTGGATATCGCCGAAGCCGCGAATCGGCCGCAGGAAATCTACGGCAAGCGGACGGTTGGTAGTCGTATCGATCGAGCTCTGCTGGAAGTTGGTGCCGTAGGGCGTAGCGTTCAGGCTGCGGCGCTGCAAGAGGTGGCGGCCGACGTTGCCGACGTAGGCAACGTCGAGCACGACGCCCGCGCCCATATCGCGTTGCACGCCGAAGCTCCAGTTGTAGACGGTGGGCGGGTCGTAGTCACGCTGAATCGAGTTGACCGCAGTCGGGCTCTGGTTAAGCGGAGAGCGGAGCAAATCGGCGATCGACGAGAAGACGACGGTATTGGTGAGCACGTTCGGCGGCTGCTCAACGAAGATGATCACCTGGTCGTCGTTAAAGCGGTCGAAGAAGATTCCGAATCCTCCGCGAATGGCTAGTTTTCCGTTGCCGAAGACGTCATAGGCGAAGCCGAGGCGGGGCGCGACCTTGATGCCCGGCGTATTCAGCACACGCTCCTGGAACTGCTGCATTCCCTGATGGAACGTGCCGCTGCCGGCCGCTAGCGTTCCAATGAGCGGTTCCGGTAGTAATTCACCCGTCACCGGATTGCGCCCTTGGCGCGGTGCACCTGCCGATGCACGATACGGCTGCACCAATTGCGCCGCTTGCGCCGGGTTGTACGCCGATTGATCGAACATACTGAGCGTGTCTCCGGAGCTAAACGTCGGTTCGACCCAATAGAAGCGCATTCCGTAATCGAGCGTGAAGCGGCGGTTTACTTTCCAGTTGTCCTGGGCGAACCATTCGAAGTTCTTGTATCGCGCGTGGCCGTGCGGGTGGCCATTGGATTCGCGGTAGCTGTTGAAGTTGCCGAGCAGCGTGTTCGAATAGGCGTAGTTGGTGTCGAGCGGGTTGTTCACGTTGCGGCCGAAGTCGAACGTGCCGTTGAAGGCGGTGGCGCGCGCGGCGTTGCGAGAGGTGCGCTCGAAGTAGAAGCCGAACTTCAAATTGTGCGCGCCCTTGATCCAACTGAGATTGTCGGACCAGTTCCAGATGTTGTTGGTGCCGAAGCAGGGGAAGCGCTGTTCGATGTTCAATTGCGGGGCCCCTACTACACCGCCGAACGTGGCATTTGGCACGAGGTTCAGCGGATTCGATTGGGGGAAGAACTGGGGCAGGCCAAGGCCTAGCTTGTTGCGGTCATTCTTGTCGATGGCGGCCTGGTCGAGCGGCGAAACAAGCTGCAGCGCGCGGTTCACGCCGAAGGTGAACTCATTCACCAGGTTGGGCCGGAACGTATGGATGAGCGTGCTCACCAGACCCGCGCTCTGAATCGTGTAGGCGATGCCGAACTGGGGCCAGATGCCCGAGGCGAGCACAAAGTTATAGTCGCCCTTGTAGGCTTCGTAGTCGCGAATTGCGCGCGCGTAAAAACCGGTCTTCGGTCCGATTTTCCAATCGATGCCCAGGAGGTCCTCGTTCACCTGGATGAAGTCGTAGAAGTCGCCGCCGACCGTCGAGCTGGGCTTGTAGACGATCCCGAAGTCGTAGCCCGGCACCTGCGGCACGCGCGGCAGGAGGCGCAGCTGGCGGCTGCGCGCGTCCTCCAGCGAGCGGGCGAGGTCGTCGCTCACGGCGACCTTGGTCTCGAGGGCGGCGACCTCCTGGTCGATGCGGCGGATCCACTCCTCGCTGTCGG
>CAYUZM010000562.1:0-4568 GCA_964449665.1 uncultured Solibacteraceae bacterium | reverse complement strand
TGGCACTGGTGATGGCGGTGTTCGTCATACCCGTGCTGGCGCTCTTGCTGCGCACCGGTGCCAACCAGACATCACGCCTCGTGGCGGTCGCCGCCGTTGGAATCGGCTTTGGCGGCGATATGACCTATGGCCAAACGGTCGGCCTGGCGATGAAGCCCGAAACATTCTCCTGGGCTCTGCTTGGCTTTGCCATCAAAGGCGCCGTCTGGGGGTTGCTCGGCGGCGCCATTATTGCGCTGGCGCTTGCCCCGCCTTCGCGCCGCTACCTTGTAGTCACGATGGGTGCCATGCTCGCCGCCACATGGCTTGGCTGGCGCGTCATCAACGAACCCAAACTCATCTACTTTTCCAATCTGCTTGACCGGCCGCGACCGGAAGTGTGGGCAGGGCTGCTTCTTGCCGGCGTCACGGTTGCCGCGATGAACGGCGCAATCGCGCGCCGCTTCGCGTTGTGCGGGGCGTTGGGAGGCGGAACCGGCTTCGCTCTGGGGGCGTGGTTCCAAGTGCTTGGCCGGGCCCATGGCGCAAGCGTTTTTTCCGACTGGTGGAAGGTGATGGAACTCACGTTTGGCGCGCTCCTCGGGGCGTCGTACGCATGGGCCGCCTGGAGCATCGAGCCCGCGCCACAGGCACCCGAGGAACCTTCCTCCTCTTCGGTGATCTCAACGCTTACCGCCGCCGTGCTTGCGGTGGCCCTCGCCCTCTTCTTCGTGCCGGTCATCGACCGCTTCCACATCCGCTTCTCATACACGATCGCGGGTGCGCTGCTGCTGTTGCTCGCCACGCGTTCCCCGGCGATTGCCCGGCAGATCGGTATCACGGTCACCTGCTGCGCCTTTTTTCTCGACCTGTACGAAGACCGCCCGCAGACGGACACCTTGCTCGCCATTCTGCTGATCTTTCTCGCCACCGCGGCAGTGGCCTTCTATGTGCTGCGCACGACTTGTCCGGTCGTCCTCTTCCTGCTCATGATGTGGACCGCCGTCGCCGACTCGCTCCTCAAAAGTTACCTGCCCGGCCCGCGCCAGGCGGCACACGCCGTGCAGGCGATCTTCGTCGCGCTGGCGATTGTGTGTACGCTCTACCGGGACCGATTAGAGACTCCACCCGAACCGATTGCGAACTAAGCCGGATCCGTGCCCACGGGTTTGCGAGGCCCCGCATGGGCGTGGTGAATCCAGCTTCCGCCGCGCAGGAACATCAACGGGCATTCGCCTTCAATCACCTTCAGGCCCGCTTGCCGGCACTCTTCGGCCGCTTGCCGGTGGGACGGACTTGTCGACTCGCCTTGCCGCATCCAGAGCATCTTCACGCCCGAGAGTATGCACTCTCTTGCCACGTCCACGACCGCTCCGGCATGCACGAGAAGCATCACGCCCTCCGGCACGGGGTGGAGATCGCTCACCGAACGGGCGCAGGGGTCGCCGTCGATTTCTTCCGCTTCCGGATTGACCGGGATCACCTTCGGTATTGAGCAGCGCAGATCATGGAACACGGTTCGCGAATAGGAGCCCTCCTTCCGCGACACTCCGACAATGGCGATGGATGGCAATGTGAGAAAGGATTGAATATCGGATAGACACGAGGCCATATTTGCCTCCTTCTGTCTCGACATTAGCGCTTTCCCGCTCAGGGAAACAGCCCTTCCGCGCTACAATTTCGTCATGATTGATGTCACGCGCCGGGGCTTCCTTGCCACTGCTTCCGCACTTCCTCTCACCGCGGCATCCGCCGCCCGCGTCATTGGCGCGAACGATCGCCTGCAGATCGGCGTCATCGGCGCCGGCGGCATGGCGACGGGCCACATGAAGGCTCTCAATGGCATGAAGGAGAGCGACAACTGCCGGATGGTGGCCGTCTGCGACGTCTATGACAAGCGTCTGGATGCCGCCGCGGAACTGACCGGCGGGCAGAAGTACAAGGAGTACCGGCGTCTTCTCGAGAACAAAGACATCGATTACGTATTGATTGCCACGCCCGAGCACTGGCATGCGCAGATGACGCTGGATGCGGCCGATGCAGGCAAGCACATCTACTGCGAGAAGCCGATGACGTGGAATATCGAGCAGGCGAAGAAGGTGGTTGCCAAGATCAAGTCGACGAACCTGAAGATGCAGGTCGGCGTGCAGGGCATGTCGGACGATTCCTACGAGACCGCCAACAAGTTCGTGAAGGAAGGGGCGCTAGGCAAGGTCGTGCTCGCGCAAATCGACTACTCGCGCAACCACAAAGGCGACGATTTCTGGGACTATCCGATGGATCCGGACTGCAAGCCGGGCGTGAACCTCGACTGGAACGCGTGGCTTGGGCCGGCCAAGAAGCACCCCTTCGTGCCCGAACGATTCTTCCGCTGGCGCTGCTATTGGGACTACTCGGGCGGCATCGCGACCGACCTGTTCATCCACCGCGTCACGCGCATCATCAAGTCTCTCGGCTTGACGTTCCCCGAACGCGGCGTCGGCGTGGGCGGCAAATACGTCTTTACGAAATCGCCGGCGGAAATCCCCGACACGATGAACTTCCTGCTCGAATACCCCGAGGGGCTCACCGTGCAACTGGTTTCGTCGATGGCGAACGACACTCCCGTGGAACACATGCTGCGTGGACACAAAGCGACGCTCAGCTTTACCCGAACGGGCTTCACCATCAAGCCGCAGCGCATGTTCGAGGACGAGGTCAAACCGTACGAGCACACGAAGACGGGCGCTGAAGCGCTGAACCTCCACCATCGCAACCTGCAGAACGCCATCCGCAAAGGGGAGGCGCTCAAGTGCGACGTGGACCTCGGCCTTTACGGCGTCGTGGCGGCCAATATTGGCAACGAAAGCTTCAAGCGGCGCGCCTACATGGCGTGGGATCGTACGGGGCAGAAGCTGAAGAAGGCGTGAACTGACCGGAGCGAGCGGCTTACCGCCGCACCACCACCGAACTCGGCCCAATCTCTCGCGCCTTGGTGACGCCAATCAGCTTCATCGTCGTCACCATCTCCGCCTGCAGTAGCTCCAGCACGCGCTCCACGCCGGGTTGCCCGAACGCGCCCAGTCCCCATATGTAGGGCCGCCCGATGCCCACGGCGGTTGCTCCGAGGGCGAGCGCCTTCAGGATGTCGGTTCCCCGCCGCACACCGCTATCGAGCATCACCGGCATGCGTCCCTTCACGGCCACCACCACTTCGGGCAGCGATTCGATGGTGCCGCGCAGGCTCTCTTCCTGCCGCCCGCCGTGGTTGGAAACGATGATGCCGTCGATGCCGTGCGCCACGCAGGCTTCGGCGTCCTCACTGGTCACGATGCCTTTGGCCACCATCTTCATCTTCGTCATCTCACGGATGCGGGCGATCATCTCCCACGTGAGGAAGCCGTTTAAGCCGGCGCGCACCTTCGTGTAGTCGGAAAGGCCGTCGTACATGGGGTGCTCGCGCATATAGCCCTCGTACGAATTCACATGGCACGACTGGCAGACGGCATCGGCCTTGGTTCCGCCGCGCCGCATTGTTTCCCGGTTTGACCCGGTGGCCGAATCCATCGTCAGCACCAGCACGGGGCACCCCGCCGAATCCGCCTGTTTCACCAGGTGCGTGGTGACGTTCCAGTCGTCGCTCACGTAGAGCTGATACCAGGGCGGCCGCTCGTATGCCTTGGCCACGTCACGCACGTGATAGCTCGTCATGTTGGACAGGATCATCTGGTGGCTGCGCGCCTTCGCCGCTCGCGCCGTCGCCAACTCGCCCTGCGAATGAAACGCCTGCTGGCTGCCCACCGGGCAGACGAACAACGGCGACGGCCAACGTTCGCCGAACACCTCGACGGTTGTGTCGATCTTGCTGATGTCGATGAAGCGGCGCGCGCGCAGTTGAATCTCGTTGAACGCCTCACTGTTGCGCTTCAGCGTGAGGTCACCATCGGAACCCGTCGTCAGATACGCCCAGTGCCACTTGGTGAGCTTTTTCTGCGCCACGGGCATGAAGTCGAAAACGTCGAGGCACGTCTGGGGCGACGGCTCAGGCCCGTCGGCCGCAAACAGCGGCGACATCATCAAATGACGCAAGAATAACCGGCGCGCGGTAAGACCCATTTCATCGCAGTATATACAATCACCTTATGCGCTTTTTGTTTGTGCTTCTCTCCGCCGTGGCGCTCTTGCCCGCGCAGCAGTATTCGCTTTTGCTCAAGGGCGGCCACGTGATCGACCCCAAGAACGGTGTCGACGCGATCCGTGACGTCGCCATACAAGACGGCAAGATCGCCGCTGTCGCCGCCGACATTCCGGCCTCGCAAGCGCGCCGCGTCATTGACGCAAAGGGCCTTTACGTTGCTCCCGGCCTGATCGATCTCCATGCGCACGTCTTCAGCACCACGGGGATTCCCGATGCCTGGGCCGGGGACAACTCCGTTCAGGCCGACGCTCTTTCGTTCCGTACCGGCGTGACGACGCTCTGCGACGCGGGCTCTTCCGGCTGGCGCAACTTTGAGACGCTCCGCCATACGGTCATCGACCGGGCCAGTACGCGCGTTCTTGCGTTCATCAACATTGCCGGATTCGGCATGGTCTCCGACATCACCGAGCGC
>CAYUZM010000561.1:0-4571 GCA_964449665.1 uncultured Solibacteraceae bacterium | reverse complement strand
CGCAGTTGCGAAGGAATGCGCGCGCGCCCCCCTGGAGGCCTGGCTCGTGCTGGATGCCGTTCGCCATTTCGGTGTGGAGCACGTCGACGAAGTGGCGCGCCTCGCCGTTGAGCGCGCTGGCGATCGGGTGGTGGCCTTCGGCATTGGCGGCGACGAGCGCTCCGCTCCGCCCGAGATGTTCGCAGCGACCTTCCAGTTCGTTCGCGACCACGGACTTGCGCTTGTCCCACACGCGGGGGAAACCGCCGGTGCCGCCAGCGTCCGCGCTTGCGTGGAACTCGGCGCCCGCCGCATCGGACACGGCATCGCCGCCGTTTCGGATGCCGAACTGCTCGCCGAACTCGTGCGCCGCGGCATCGCACTCGAAGTCTGCCTCTCCAGTAACGCCGCGACCGGAGCCGTCGAGTCGCTCGGCGCGCATCCAATCCGCCGGTTATTCGACGCCGGTGTCCCCATCGTGCTGAATACCGACGATCCGGCGTTATTCGGAACCACTCTCAATGACGAGTATGCGCTCGCCGCCAACCGGTTCGGTTTCACGCCCGTCGAATTGGAACAACTCGCGGCAAACAGCCGGCGTTACGCGATTCGCTCTACTGAACCGTGATCGTCAGCTTCTCGCTATCCACCACGCCGCGCGCACTCTTGGCGGTCAATGTCAGCGTCGTCGTCACATCGAAAGCCGCCGAAAAACAGCTGCGCTCGCTCGGCTCCAACTCACGCAGCTTGGGCGACAACTCCACCGAAGCCGCGTCCTTCACGCCATAGCAGATGGTCACCGGCCGCCCTTTCGCCGCCGTGGTTGCGCTTGCCATCAGGAATTGAATGAGCGTGGAAGGCGCCGCCGCCTCCACGCTGGGCCGCGCGTTCGCATCCGTAGTGATCGTAAACGACGCCTCCGCTTTGCCGTCGGCCCCTTCGGCGGTGAGCGTGTAGATCGTCGTCTTCGGCGGCTTCGCCTCGATGCAGCGGTTGTGCGAAGGCCTGATCTCTTCGATTGGCGGCTCGATATGCACCGCTTCCGCATACTCCACGCCATAGCAAATTGTCACCGGGCTGCCGGGCCGCACCACTCCTTCGCTCGCGTAGAAGTGAAGAATCTTGGGCGGGTTCTTGCGCGGCGTTTCCACCTTCTGGGGAGGAGGCGTGCTGCAGGCGGATGTGAACAGCGCAATCGAAAGCGCCAGCGTTACGGCGAAACGCGGGTACATAGGGCTGGGAACAGCTTATCGCGCTTGAGGGGGAAGTTTCACCTTTGCCAAATAAATGCTTGTTCGCGATTCGTGTGACGAGTAATAGCTGACCCAGAGTAAGTCGTCATGAAACGCCAGCCCCGGATAGCTGGAATCGCCGTTCGAGGGCAGGCTGAGAAACTCCGTGAGGCTGGGCTCGTCCGGATTGAGCCACCCGAGTCCGGTCCTCTGGGTGCCATCGTAGAAACGACCGCCGGCCACAATTCTCCCGTCGGGAATACGCAACAGATTCGGCCCCCCAAGACGCACACCGAGATCTTTCCATTCCCAGCCGCGATAAGGGGGCCGCGAATAGCCGAGGTGGGCGGACTTGCTCCCGTCCTCCCGCCGCACTATGCACAGCGCACCGCCCGCGCGGTCGAACAGCATCGCCGTTTCATTCGGCCGTCCGTCGTTGCTCACCATCTCACCCAGTGGCAGGAAGTTCCGCCCATCGGTGGACATGTAGGCGCGCAGCACCGGCTCGCCCGTGGTCGCATAGCCCATCGCGTACGCCTTGCCCTGGTGCCAGTGCACGCGCCAAAGCCAGAAATCGGAGTCGCCAATCTGAGTGGGAGACGTCCACTCGCGGCCGTCGGAGGAAAACCAGGCGAAAGTTTTGTGCCGCGCGTCGGACGGCGGGTGCATCGCCCCAGCCGCGGTCAACATCAGTGCTCCGCCTGTATTGTGCGTCAGTTTGGGATCGCGTAGGTCGGCCACCGGATGTTCGATCACCGCCCATGAGCGCCACACTGAGCCGTCGTCGGAATGAAGAATCTGGATGCGCCTGTCGGGTGAAACATGCTTCGTTCCTTCGCGAAAACAGCACAACCACTGGCCGTTGTGTGCAATCAGGTCGGTGAACGCGCAGTGGAGAGAACGATCCCAAATTCGCTCGCAACTCACCAACTCCGCCTTGGCGGGGGCTTTCGGCGCGGCCTGCGCCATTGCCGGAATCGCCAGTCCCGATGCCAGAAACCTGCGGCGCGTGCTCATCGCGTTCAAGGCCTCCGGGTGGGCATTCGCTCTTCCAGTAATAACCGCATCTGCTCTTCCAAATGTTCCAGACGGCTCCGCAGCTCCGCGCGTTCCTGCGCTTCCGGATCGGGCAACTGCGCGTGCTCGAGCATGTCCGATTCCGTGCATCCGCTCCGCCGCACCACGCGCCCCGGTATGCCGACCACCGTTGAGTGCGAAGGCACGTCGTGGATGACCACCGAGCCCGCGCCGATCTTCGTGTTGTCGCCAACCGTAATATTCCCCAACACCTTGGCGCCCGTGCCCACCACGACATGGTTGCCCAGCGTCGGGTGGCGCTTGCCGCGATCCTTGCCCGTTCCGCCGAGCGTTACACCCTGGTAAAGCAGGCAATCGTCCCCAATAACCGTCGTTTCCCCAATCACCACTCCCATGCCGTGGTCGATAAAGAACCGGCGCCCAATCTGTGCGCCGGGGTGAATCTCAATGCCAGTGAACGTGCGCGAAACCTGCGAAAGCACCCGCGGAACCAGTGGCAGACCCGCGCGATAGAGCCAGTGTGAAAACCGGTGCAACAAAATCGCGTGAAAGCCCGGATAGCAAAGCAGGATTTCCAGCCGGCTCTTGGCCGCTGGATCTTCGCGGAATATCGTCTCAAACTGCTCGCGAATGCTGGAAAGCATGCTCGTGCCCATTATCGCCGAAGCGCGTGCAAGACGTTAGATGTTCCCGCCGCCGCGGCGGATTCATCCTCGTCGTGAGGCCGATTCATCCCCGCCGAAGGGCTCAGAACTCAAAATCGTAGCCGGGGTCGAGTGTGCCTTCCGTCGTGTCGGCGGCCAGCATGAACTCGCGAATCAAATACGGATTCGTCCGCTGATCAAAAATTGCATTCCGCATCACTTCCAGACCGTGCTGGATCCCAGCCGCCTCATCGATATCCACATCGGCGGCAAATTCGCCGGTTACCGGATTTTCCATTACGGTCACCTGTAAGTTGGCGTGAGCGTCCTTCGATTTGTAGCTCTGCCGCAAGTGATAGTTCGGCAGCGGCGTGTGCAACGTCCCCGGCGCTTCGGCGAACGCGGGGCTGTCTTGAAGGAACTGCAACACCGCGCCGTCGATCTTGACGAAGCAGCGATCCTGACGCGACAGTACGAGACTGTGTATGAACTGGAACGAGTTGCCGGTGGACGCAAGATGGGTCGCTTTGCGAAAGATGTTCAGTAGGCAGGCCTTCCGCAATGGCCCCAGCGCGTCGTAGAGTGCCGCGCCGCTCAGTCCGAGGAGATCCTGGTCCTGCGTGGAATTCGCCACCATGGCGGCGTTGCTTAAAATCGACCGCAACCGCCCGTCAACCCGCGCAAAGGCAGGAGCCTCGATGCCCGTTACGGCGCCGGCGTCCACCCACAGCCTCACCGGAGCGGGGCGTACATCTCCCGGCTTCACGTTCAGAAAGAAGGCGTAAGTGCGGTAAGTATCCGTGCTCACGCGAACGCGGTACAGCGTGCCCACGCCACCGCGGCAGGTGATGCCCGTCATGATCAACTCCGTCGCCGCCCCCATCGAGGGAACGCGCAATTCGAAGTGGTCGCCGCCCGTGCCCGCCTCGCCGGTCTGTGGCACCAGGTCGACATAAACCTGGCCGTGGACGGGTTCACCGCGCAGGTCGCTCAGCTTCATGTGGACGCTTGCTTTGGGCATGTGAGGGGCTGTCTCCTTTACAGTAGAAAGTTTATGCGATATCGCGAGTTGGGACGCACGGGATGGAAAGTCTCCGAGGTCAGCTTCGGCGCTTGGGCGATCGGTGGTTCGTGGGGTGAGGTGGACGACGCGGCCTCCATGGCGGCGCTCCACGCCGCCGTCGACAGCGGCGTGAACTTCATCGACACCGCCGATGTCTACGGCATGGGGCGGAGCGAGACCTTGGTCGCGCAGCTGAAGCGCGAGCGGAAAGAGGAAATCGTCGTCGCCACCAAGGCCGGACGAAAGCTCTCGCCGCATACCGCCGGCGGCTACAACAAAGCCAACCTCGCCGCCTTCATCGAAGAGAGCTTGCGCAATCTCCGAATGGACGCCCTTGACCTGGTACAACTCCATTGCCCGCCCACCGACGTCTACTATCGCCCGGAGGTCTTTGGTGCGCTCGACGATCTGATGGCGGCCGGCAAAATCCGTCACTACGGTGTCAGCGTGCAAAAGGTCGAGGAGGCCCTGAAGGCGATCGAATATCCGAACGTGCAAAGCGTGCAGATTATCTTCAATTGCTTCCGGCACCGGCCCGCGGAGCTTTTCTTCGAACAGGCGATGAAACGTAAGGTTGGCATCCTCGCCCGCGTGCCGCTGGCAAGCGGAATGCTG
>CAYUZM010000560.1:0-4574 GCA_964449665.1 uncultured Solibacteraceae bacterium | reverse complement strand
TGCTTAAGGCTTCCAACTAAATGGCGCGCGGAAACTCATTTCGGCTTACGATGACTTGAGGCTTCAAATATTTGCCCTTCGTGCCGGGTGCGTTCATGTACGCTCGAGAACTCTTCCCTTCAGGCACCGTTACAAACAATTGGTAATGCGGTTCAGCCGAGCAGTTCTTATACATCGACGACATCGCTTCTGCCATAGAAGCCAACGCCCTACTGTCGCCGGAGCGGAAAAAGTTCCTCATCGAAAGACTCCCCTACTGGAAGGAGTGGGAGTCACAGAGCAGACACCTTGGAGTCATACACGGGGAGGACATCGCTGGAGAATAGGAAGAATGCGAATCCGCCCAATCGCCGAGTCAGAGATGATGGGCATGGAGTACTTTAGCCACTTGAATCTCCACTCTGGAACGTCACGATGAACGTCCGACTGTCACGAGCGGTATGCGCAACAACCGCGAATATGCTGCGCGGGTCCCACAAGACGCTCGAATCACTATTCCTCACCGCTGGAGTTCCAGGCCCACCACCAAATCTCTCGCACGCAGACAAGTGGAAAGACTGGCTCTTCGCAGCCGGCCAAGACCCCAACGTTGACAGCTTAGCCGTCTTAGGAAACATTCTCGAAGAGTTCATGGACGTTGCGCCGATAGAGGAGATGGCACGGGAGATATGGGAGCAGAACCGCGCACAAGTCGTCGAGGCATTGCAACACGACGGCCTCCAATACTATCGCGGAGGAAGAATCATCCCGAACGGAGAAACGCTCCAAGAGCCGGTCGCGGCGAGAGCCAACGTCGTAATGGCGAAGCCTCATTCGGTCGATGAGCTGCTTACCACGGTGCTAAAGGGTCTTCGACGAGCAATGCACCCCCTCACACACCGAAGGAAAGGTTCGGTGCCTCTCTCATTCAGTACGGAGTACGACGTGCAAGACTTGCTCCACGTGCTCCTGCGCCCGTGGGTGAGGGATATCCGACCCGAAGAGTTCACTCCGAGCTACGCGGGCTCCAGCACGAGAATGGACTTCCTCCTCCCCGTGCAGCGGATCGTCATTGAATTGAAGTTCGTGCGCGACCGCGGCCACGCGGCGAAGATCGGCGACGAACTCACCATCGACATCGACCACTACAGGAAACACCCAGACTGTGACACACTCTGGTGCGTCATCTACGACCAAGACCACTGCCTCACGAACGCCGAAGGACTCAAAAGAGACCTGGAAGGACCACGAACAACAAAAGAAGGAACCGTCACCGTCAACGTCCTCGTACTCTAGAAGCTAGCCGCGGAGCGATGACCGAATCCCTTGCTAACGGGTGAAATTCCCGTTAGCGGTTGGGGGTTGATGGTCACTCCAGGGTCACACCACCGTTGTGATCATGTGGACTTTCCTGGCACTGGCAGTGGGCCAGTTCATGATCATGCAGGGCAGCAAGCCAACGCAGTGACTCCGTACAGCGTGCGAGAGCGTGCACTGGCGGCAGGTGACGGTTAGTGTTGCTCCGTCGGGTGATTTCGGGCGATGTGCCCTCGCATTCTTTGGATTCCTGGGAACCGTTGCGATGTGGAATCTGTAACTTCCACAATCCAAGAACGGCGACAGCGTTTGAATCCCACCCTCACCGCCAGAATCTCGACAGCTTACGTTCTCACACCCGAATCCTGCCGGGTGGCTTCACGCCGCCACGACGGTGAATCCCGCCTGCCGGGCGGCATCACTGAGACGTTGATCATTACAGACGAACAGCCTCCCGCGCGGCTTCTGTTTGCACCAGGTCAGCGCGGCGCCGAGTTGAAGAGCGTCGGCGGCGCGAATCGGAAACCGCTCAAGTTGAACGCACGCCAACTCGCGAAGCGAGTCGCTCGGCTGAATCTCCCGCCAAGAAGCCAATAAAGCGTCGAGCCTGTTCCTGGAGGCATCATAGGCTTTCGGGCTAATCGCCGCGTCCCTTCGCAGCCGTTCCAGTACGCTTCGAACTTCGACCCGCGCCGTCCACCAGACAACAAGCGCCTGCTCGCCGAGGATTCGCTTAGCCCTGCTTGCGCTTTGGCCGGGCACGCAGATGTGAATGATCGCGCTCGTGTCCCAGAAGGCCGTCATAGTCCTCTCGCTCCGCCGCAATCGCGCGCTGGATGGCGTTCGCTCGCTTGCGGCTCTTCTTGACCCCGCCACCAATCGCCCAAAATCGCTTCTGATCCAACTCCTGTTTCGGGAGCGTCATCTGCCCGGAGGCCACCAGGGAAACCTCTTCCGGATCCATATCTTCCCCATGCAGAGGGACAATTTTGGCGATCGGCAGATTCCGGTCGCGAATGACAAGCTCTTCGCCTGCCCGCACACGATGGAGGAATGAGCTGAGACGATCCTTCAACTCAGCAATATTGACAGTCTCCATGTGGCCATTATAGCCATGTCGGCCATAGGGCCCCGACGGCGATCCTGGCTGCGGGGGATCCGCAAGCTGCGGCACCGGCTGCCAGGCGCGCTACCTTCACGCCGCGCGGCCCCGCTTGTCCGCCCAATACGCCGCCGCCCGTGCGGCCACCGCGCACCCAACATAGACGCTCGCCAGGCCGGCTGTCGTCTGGTTCAGCGACAGCTCATACCGCGGGTTGACGAAGAAGTAGTCGCTGCTCAGCGCGCCCGCCGCAATCGACAACAACGTTGGACCGAAGCCGGACAACAGCCGCGTCAGCCCGGCCGCCAGCGCGAACACCACAAACGGCGGAAACTCGAGCGCGGCATCCACGGTCCACACCACCAGGCAGGCCGCCGCCGTGAGCCCCAGCGCCGTTGCATAGCGAACCGCCGGGCGGCCCGCGGACGCCCCTGCCCCACGCGCCGGATCGCGCGCGGGCATGCCGTTGCGCGATCCGGCCGGCGTGTGTGTCACTTTGCGCCGCCACTCCGCGCGACGTTTCCCGCGCGGTACTGTTCCCACATCACCAGGAGCGCGCTGGCGACGAAGATCGACGAATAGGTGCCCACGATGATGCCCACAAACAGCGCGAAGGCGATGCCATTCAGCACCTCACCGCCCAGGAAATAGAGCGCCAGGCAAGCCAGCAGCGTCGGCCCCGCCGTCAGAATCGTCCGGCTGAGCGTCTGGTTAATGGACTGGTTCACCAGCTCAAGGAACGACGTGGCCCGATTCTTGGCCTGCTGATTCTCGCGCACGCGATCGAAGACGACAATCTTGTCGTTCATCGAGTAGCCGATGAGCGTGAGCAGCGCGGCGATGATGTTCAGCGTGATCTCGCGGTCGGTCAGCGAAAACAGCCCCAGCGTGATGATGACGTCGTGCGCCGTGGCCACCACCGCCGCCACGCCGGAGATCCATTGGAACCGGAAGGCGATGTAGACCAGCATGCCGCCCAGCGCGCCCAGCGTCGCGTAGAGCGCCTGCCGCCGCAGTTGCTCGCCCGCGCGCGGTCCCACCATCTCCGCCGAACGGAGGTTGAAGGTCCCGGCGCCGCACTCCTGCTTGATCGCGTTCAGCGTCCTGGCATCCACGCCCTCCACCGCCGACAGTTCGTCGAGGTTGGCAATGATCCCGCTTTTGTTCCGGTCGCGGAAGCTCAGAATACGCGTGGCGAGCGCCTTTGCTTCCGCGTCGTTCACGCTCACGCCCGCCGCCGGCAGCGACTTCAGGAGCCTCTCTTCGAGCGCCGCCTGGCTGGCGTTGTTCAGATCGAGCCGCGCGCCGAGATTGGCGTATTTCTCCCGCAGTGTCTGTTCCACCGTTTGCCGCGCGCGGTCGAGTGTGGACTCATCGGCCAGTTCGGTACCGATCAGAAACTCGCCCGTCCCTTGCGTCTGCTGCACGGTGACCTCGCCCTGCAGGCGCGACGACAGAAGTCCCCGCACCTCGTCAATTGACGGCTGCGGCGAGAACTTGACCTTCATCAGCGTGCCGCCGCGAAAATCGAGGCCATACTTCGGACCGCCGTGCATCACCAGGCTGCCCACGCTGATGAGGATCGCAATCACCGACAAGCCCAGCGTCAGGTTCCGCCGCGAAAGGAAGTCGATACTCGGGCGGCTGAAGAGGTCGTCGCCGATGCTGAGATGGTCGAGCCTGGGGTTGCGCCACACCTGCAGGTCGAAGATCGAGCGCGATACAAACACCGCCGTGAACAGGTTGGCGACCAGCCCGATGACGAGCGTCACGGCGAAGCCGCGAACCGGCCCCGTGCCGAACACGAACAGGAACGCGCTGGCGACCACCGTGGTGACATGCGTGTCGATGATGGTGACCAGCGCCCGGTCAAAGCCCGACGCAATCGCCGCGGCCACGGATTTCCCGAAGCGCATCTCCTCCTTGATGCGTTCGAAGATGAGGACGTTCGAGTCCACCGCCATGCCGATGGACAACACCAAACCGGCGATTCCGGGCAGTGTCCAGGTCGCGTCGATGTAGCTGAGCGCGGCCACCGTCATGATCGTGTTCAACAGCAGCGCAAGCAAGGCGTTCAGTCCCGCGCCGCGGTAGTACAACAGCATCGACCCGATGACGAGCGCCAGCCCCACGATTCCCGCCGTCATGCCTTGGCGGATGGAGTCGGCTCCAAGCG
>CAYUZM010000559.1:0-4576 GCA_964449665.1 uncultured Solibacteraceae bacterium | reverse complement strand
AGCATCCGGTAGTGTTGGACACGGTCACGCGCCGAATTGTTCCTCCCCTACGGCACCCAAACGCTCGCCACGGCCCAATCCGGCGTCCGCAGCTCATTCACCAACTCGCCCTTCGCGTTCACTTCCACAATCCGCCGTCCCGTGTAGTCGGAGATGAACACGCTCCCGTCCGGCTGCACATGGAAACCCGACGCCCACCCGAACTTGATGCCGCGCGTCAGGTCGCCTCCATTCCCGATCGTCCGCACCACTTTCCCCGCCTTGTCCACGAACAACAACTCCCCAGGCTCGGAAATCGAGATCGCGGTCGTGCCATCGGCCAAGCGCACGGCCTGGTAGGTCCGCCGTACCTCGGCGTTCGGCATCTGCCAGCGCCACACGATCTTGCCCGCGCGGTCCACCTCGAGAATCGTCGAATCGTGCTCGTTGGCAATCAGCACGGTCCCGCCCGGCGTCGGCCTCGCGCAGCGAATGTAGTTCGGCTTGAAGCTCGCGTCGGTGAACTGCCACACCACCTTGCCGTTGTGGTCGTACTCCACCACGCGCGCGGCCATTGTGTCGCTGACCAGCGTGTTGCCCGACGGCAGCCGCGATGCGCAAACGGGATACTGAATCCCATTCATCGCCGTGAGCGACCACTCCTCCAGCCCATTCGGCGCATATTCGGCCACGCGCGAGGCGCGCGCCGTGGTGATCAACACATTCCCGTTCGCCAGCGGCTGCACATCGTGGCCGTTGTTATTGCGAATCGTGCGCAGCACGCGTCCGGACGGCCAGTCGATGAGCATCGCCGCGCCGTTGCGGCCATGGTTCGCCACCCATAATCTGCGCGCGCCCGCCGCCGGCTGCAGCTTCGCTTTCAAATACGCCACGGCGCGATTGTCGGCGTCCGTCTTCTGCTGATCCCGCAGCCCATGCCCGCCGCCGGGAAAGCTTGCGATCTCGGTCTCGACGCCCGCCTGTGACAACCGCTCGGCCAGCCACAACACCTGCTCATACGGCACAAAGTTGTCCGCCGTCCCATGCACAAACAGCACGGGCGCATCGTCGGGCGACACCCACGAGATCGGGCTCGACTGGATATGCGCGGGCAGCGCCGTGCGCAAATCGCCGCCCAGGTACTGCGGCAACACGTCGGCCGCGTCGAAGCCCTTCGCATAAATGCGCGTGAAGTCCGTCGGGCCCGCGTAGGAGACCACGCAATTGATGCGCGATGCCTGCCCTTGGTGCGGCCCATCACCTTCAAACTGCGCCACGCCGCCCGTCAGCCCCAGCATCAACGCCAGGTGACCGCCGGCGCTCGAACCCAACGCGCACACACGCCCGCCGTCAATCCCAAACCGCCGCGCGTTCGCCCGCAGAAACCGCACCGCCGACTTGGCGTCATGAAGGTGCGCCGGAAACTGAAACTTCGGCGAAAAACGATACGAGATCGTGGCCGCCACGAATCCCTGCTGTGCCAGCCGCACGGCCATCGGCAGGTATGAGGAACGGTCCCCCCGCCGGAAGCCGCCGCCGTGAATCAGCACCACCAGCGGATGCCCGCCGCCGGTCTTCGGGCGGGCCACATCCATCTGCACGGCCCCGCCGAGCACGTTCGAATACGGGATATTCCGCTCGAGTGTTACGGTTTCCGGCACCTGCAAATCGGCTGGAACCTGCGCCGGACAGGTAAAAAATGTAAACAAAACCGGGAGAGCGAAGGTCACGTAACGCATAGAAACGTCAAGTTTATAACGATTCGAATGCGGGCCCATCAATTTTTTGAATCGGCCGGCTGTCGTGGAAACGTTGAATGCGCCTGCCGAATCGGGTTAGGGTGGTCGAAAGGTACAAGTCAGGGGAAGGAGCTACCGCTCCCTCGTCCACACGCTCTCCGCACGAGCGCCCCGCCTCGGGTTCCAAAGCCGGAACCGCCTCCAAAAGAAGCACAGTTTGCTCCCTACGTTAGCGCGGTATGCGCATTGAACCTATTTCATGGCAGTGAATGAAGGGAGATCGCAGTGAGAAGAGTTCTGTCCGGATTACTATTAGGGGCGCTTGTGGCGGCCAGTGCGTTCGCACAGTCCACCACATCGCTCAGAGGAACGGTTTACGACACGGGCGGCGCAATCATACCAGGAGCCGCCGTCACGCTGCTCAACACGGAAACGCGCACCAGCCGGTCGACACTATCCGATGCGGGGGGCGTCTACCAGTTTCTGCAAACCGCCCCAGGCAAGTACGAAGTCAAAATCGAACTGGCCGGGTTCACGACGGCGATTAAGAGCGGCATCACGTTGCAGGTGTCCACTCCAGCTACGCTCGACGTGACGATGGAAGTCGGCCAGGTGGGCGAGGTGGTCAACGTCGAATCGAACGTGGTGACCGTCAATACCGTGGACGCGACGGTGGGCAACGCGTTCACCCAAACCCAGGTCCGCCAGTTGCCGCTGCAGACGCGCAACATCGTCGAGCTGCTCTCAATTCAGCCCGGCGTGACGCCGACGGGCGAAGTGATGGGCGCGCGGCGCGATCAGAACAACGTCACCCTCGACGGCGTCGACGCCAACGATAACCAAAACTCCGGTCTCTCGGCCGTCAACGGCGCGGTCGCCAACGGTTCCAACGCCAACGGCGTGCCGGGCGATTCCGGCTTCAACGCTGCGCTCCCGGTTCCGCTCGACTCCGTGCAGGAGTTTCGCGTGACCGTTGGCGGCCAGGGCGCCAACCTCGGCCGCAGCTCCGGCGGCCAGGTCAGCCTCATCACCAAGAGCGGCTCGAACGAATTCCACGGCTCGCTCTATGAGTTCCACCGCAACACGGTCACCAGCGCCAACAACTGGTTCTCCAACCGCGCCGGCATCAAGCGCGAGGCGCTGGTCCGCAACCAGTTCGGCGGTTCCGTCGGCGGGCGCATCATCCGCGACCGCGCCTTTTTCTTCTTTAACGCCGAGCAGCGCATTGACGCCAGCGCCCAGGCGCAGCTCCGCACCGTTCCCACGGCTTCCCTGAAAGCGGGCAGCCTGCGCTTCAACGCGGGCGGCACCACCTATACGCTTTCGCCCGCCGAAGTCCGCGCGATCGATCCGCAGGGCATCGGCTTCAGCAACACCATGCGCGACTTCCTCGCCTTCTATCCGGCCGGCAACGATCCCGCCGCCGGTGGCGACCGCGGCCTCAACTTCGACGGCTTCCGCTTCAACGCGCCCTTCAAGCGCGACGACAAAGCCTACGTCGCCAAGATGGACTTCAACCTCGACAAGAGCGGCAAACACACCCTCAGCGCGCGCGGCACGCTCGCCGACGCCGCCCAGGACATCAACGTCGCCCAGTTCCCCGGCCAGGACCCGGCGTCCAAGCTCTTGAACAACTCCAAAGGCTTCGCCGCGCACTACACCACCGTCGTGAAGCCCACCGTCATCAACTCCCTCAACGTCGGCCTCACCCGCCTCGGCCTGGAACAGTCCGGCACCGTGGGCCCGTCGCTCTCCTTTGACGGCATCAGCTCGCAACAGAACTTCACCAACGCCGCGCGCGGCTTCGGACGCATCATTCCCACGTGGAATATCTCCGACGACATCAACTGGATGAAGGGCTCGCACACCATCCAGGGCGGATTCAACTTCCGCTTCATGACGTTTGACCGCAACTCGTACGTGAACTCGTTCCCCAGCTACAGCATGTCGCGCAACACCCTGCTCGGCCTCGGTTCCGACATGACCACGCTGGTCACCAACTACATCCGCCAGCGCGAAGGCAACTCCGCGCTCACGCTCGGCGACGCGGCCAACGTCACGCGCGGCATGGGCGCGCTGCTCGGCCTGCTCAATCAGTACTCGGGCACCTACAACTTCGGCCGCGACGGCACGGCCATTCCGCTCGGCACGCCCGTGGCCCGCAAGTTTAAGACCAACGAGTATGAATTCTTCCTGCAGGATTCCTGGCGCGCCACCAGCGAACTGACGCTCAACTACGGCGTCCGCTACTCCAACTACTCGGTGCCTTACGAAGCGAATGGCATCCAGGTGTCGCCGGTTCCCGGCATCGACTCCTACTTCGCCGACCGCAATGGCGGGCAGGCGCTTGGCATTCCCGGCTACGCCGTGTCGCACAACCGGCTGACCTACGCGCTTTCCGGCCCCGCCAATGACGCCCCCGGCCTCGGGGTGGCCGGTCACAACGCAGATGGTCGCGCAGATTGTGCCCAGCACGACGAGGGCTCCTTGAACGATCATCTCACATCCTTTTTTCCGCTGGCCCATTGAACGGCTTCTTCCACCCTGAGGCTTTGGTCCCCATTAAGGGGCGCCCCGTTGTCCTCTTGATGCCGATATGACGAGCCTTCATCCGTTTCGCCTTCGTGATCAGGGCGATGTCTTGCTTGTCCTTCAACCGCCGGCAGGCCTCATGCGCGGGGCCGCAGTTGTCGTCCGTGTCAGGGCCGCCCAGCCCGAGGGCGCGCTTGTGCTCAACCGTCCACAGTTCGCCAACCTTGATCTTCTGCTTGCAGAGAATGCAGACGCCCTTGCCGTCCTCGAAAATCCGCAGCCGCCGCATGGGGGACATGGAGCCGCGATTGGTGGTGGGGACGTCG
>CAYUZM010000558.1:0-4577 GCA_964449665.1 uncultured Solibacteraceae bacterium | reverse complement strand
GCCCTCGCGGCCGCCGTGTTACACATGAGGCATGCAGGAACTGCGAATCGCCACGGCGCAATTCGAATCGCGCGACGGAGACAAACATTACAACCTCGGCCGCATCGAAGCGCTCACGCACCAGGCCGCCGCGCAAGGCGCCAAGCTCGTCCTCTTTCACGAGCTCTGCATCACCGGCTACACGTGGCTGGAACGGCTCACCCGCGATGAGATCGCCCATCTGGCCGAGCCGTGGCCCGAGAGCCCGTCCGTCGCCCGGCTGGTCGAAATCGCCCGTGCATCCAACTGCTGGATCTCGGCCGGCTTCGTCGAAATCCTCGACGGCCACCTCTTTAACGCCCAGGCTGTCGTCTCCCCCAATGGCTCCGTCACGCGCCACCACAAACTCCACGAGTTCGTCAGCGAGCATCTCGATTGCGGCGACCACTACACGTTGTTCGACGCCCACGGCTGGCGCTTCGGCGTCCTCACCTGCTACGACAACAACCTGCCCGAGAACGCCCGCATGACCGCCATGCTCGGCGCCGACGTCATCCTGATGCCGCACGTCACCGGCTGCCTGCCCTCGCCCGCTCCTGGCCGCGGCACTGTCGACCGCGCCGTCTGGGAAAACCGGCACCACGACCCCGTCCGCTGCCGCATGGAGTTCGACGGCCCCAAGGCGCGCGGGTGGATCATGAAGTGGCTGCCCGCGCGCGCCTGGGAAAACGGCGTCTACGCCGTCTACTCCAACGTGCTCGGCGAAGACGGCGGAACCATCAAGCCCGGAGGCTCGTTGATCGCCGATCCCTACGGCGAAGTGATCGCCGAGTGCCGCACGCTCGAGGACGAGGTGGTCGTCGCGCCCATGCTCAAAGTGGCGCGCGAACTGGCCTCGGGCGCAAGCTACATCCGCGCCCGCAGGCCTGAGCTATACGCCAAGTTTTTGGACGAGAACCCGCACACGCGCGAGCGCAAGCAGCCCGATGTCTATTGGAAACGCGCCGCCCTTACTTCGGCGCGTTCGGATCCTGCTTGAGAATCTTCGACGTGATCATGTAAACCACGAAGGCGATCACCACGAAGTCCACCACCGCGCCGGTGAACGTGCCGACGTTGAGGGCATTGACGATTTCTTTGCCGTCGGGCCCGGTCGAAGTCCCCAGCACGATCTTGGCGGTGCGCCATTCCCCTCCCGGCATAATCAGCCCAACCAGGGGCATGATGATGTCGGCCACCATCGAGGTGACCATTTTTCCGACGGCGCCGCCAATAATGACCGCCACCGCCAAGGACAAAACGTTGTCCTTCAAGAGAAATTGCTTGAACCCGGATATCATCTGGACTCCTTGTCGCCGTATCACACCGGCGCACCAGAGTATGATGCCACGGAATGCGGGCGGCATCAGAAAATATTTACAGGCGGCGTGCAAGGGGATCCGCTCCGAGCGCGATCCGCACCGCCTCATCTCACCCGCTTCGTTGAGATAAGATCGAACTCATTGTGAGCAATCTATCCAGGCGTACTCTTCTCTCCGGTTCCGCGCTCGGCGTAGCTCGCCTCTCGGCGCAGGCTTCTTCCATAGGCGTCGGCATGATCGGCGTCGGCAACCGCGGCGCGCACCTCCTCAAACAGGTGCTCGAAGTGCCCGGCACCAGCGTCCGCGCCATCTGCGACCTCAAACCCGATCGGGTTGACCGCGCGGCCACCGCGGCGGCGAAAGACAAACCAACAGTGGTGCGCGAGTGGAAGCAGTTGCTCCAACGCAGCGACATCGACGCGGTCCACGTCGCCACCCCATGCGACCTCCATGTCGAAATGGCCATCGCCGCGCTCAAGGCGGGCAAGCACGTCTACCTGGAGAAGCCCGTCGGCATTGAGCCGAAATCCATCGCCGAACTGGTCAAAGCAGCCAAGGCGAGTAATAAGGTGTTGATCGTCGGCCAGCAATTGCGTTCCTCCAAACGGAATCGCGAACTCGTAGCCCGCCTCCGCGACGGCCTCGTCGGCGACATCCTCATGGTCAAGGCACAGCGCCACTCCGGCGACGATCTACCCCACGACTCGATGAGCTCCGACTGGTTCTTCGACGCCAAACGCTCCGGAGACGTGCTCGTCGAAATGTCGGTGCACAACCTCGACGCCTGCAACTGGATCGTCAACGAATACCCCGAACGCTCGGCCGGCTTCGGCGGCACGCAGTTGTGGAAGAACGATCCTCCCGGCCGCACCAACATGGACGGCTACACCCTCAGCTACGAATATCCCGGCGGCGCCAAGCTCAGCTACACCCAGGTCTTCTTTCACTGGTCCGGGCTGCCCAACAATGGCCAGATGTGGCACGTCTACGGCAGCAAGGGCGCGCTCGATTTCGCCACCGCCACCTTCTATCCGCGCACAAAAGGCGAGAGCCCGAAGCAGCTCATCGAAATGCAGCGCGAAACCATCGACCTCGATCACGTAGCGGCGTTCTACGACGCTATCCGCAACGGCACGCCCGTTCCCGCGGGCATCAAAGAAGGAGCCAGCGGCGCGCTCACGGCGATCATGGGCCGCGAGGCGATCTATCAGAAGCGCGTCACGACGTGGAAAGAGATGGGCGTTACGCTGTAGCGGACGGCTTGGACGCCCGCGTTCGGTCCCATACAAAGAACAGCGCCACACCCACGGCGATCGTTCCCAGTCCGTACAGGATAAACGTCAGTCCCGCCGTGCCGAAAACATAGAGCCATCCCGCGATGGCGATGAGCGCGGGCAGCGGATACAACGGCATGCGAAACGGGAGCGCAATATCCGGGCGGTGGCGGCGGATCCAGAACAAGACGGCAATCTGGCCGAGAAACTGCACCAGAATGCGGGCCGTGATGAGCGCCGAGATCACCCAATCAAGCGACATCATGCCGGCCAGAATCGACAGCCCGCCCACCACGAGCAGCGACACATACGGGAACTGCTGCGTCGGATGGAGCTTGCCGAACGCGCTGAAGAAATAGCCGTCCTGCGCCGCCGCGAACGGAATGCGGCTGTAGCCCAGTAGCAGTGCGAACACGCTCGCCATCGCTGTCCACAAGATCATCACCGTGATGAGCGACCCCGCCCAACCGCCATAAATGCGGTCCATGAAATCGGCCGCGATGTACTTGGACACCATCGCCTCGCGCCACGGCACCACGCCGATGATCGACAGGTTCATCACCGCGTAGATGAGCGCCACGGCAATCGTGCTGTAGAGAATCGCCCGCGGAATCGTGCGCGCCGGTTCCTTCACTTCGGCCCCGATGTAGCAGATGTCGTAGTAGCCGAGAAAGTCGTACATCGCAATCAACATCGCGCTGCCCAGCCCTAGCGCGAAGCCGCGCGAGAACTCGAACGCGCCGGGCGGAAAGTCGAACGCGATCTTGGAATCGAAACGGAAAATGCCGCTGGCGATCATCCAGATGACCGTGGCGAGCATGCCGATCCACAGCACCACGGTGAGTTTGCCCACGTCGCCCGTCCGGCGATACAGCAGTGCGACTACCGCCGCGCCCGCCGCAATCACCACCGCGCGTGTCTGCCAAACGCCCATCCCGTGCCAGAAGTAGCCGACGTATTGCGCGAAGCCGATTAGGCCGCTGGCGATCTCGAGCGGACCCGAGCAGATGAACTGCCAGATGAACAGGAACGGAAGCAAGCGCCCCAGCCGCGTGCCCGCGAAGCCCTGCTTCAAGTAGTGGTACGTTCCGCCCGCCCCAGGCATTGCGGCCGCAAGCTCGCTCCACACCATGCCGTCGCATAGCGCGAGTATCGCTCCCAACGCCCAGCCCAACATGCACTGCGGACCCTGCATCGCGGCGATGATCAGCGGAATCGTGAGGAACGGTCCGACGCCCACCATGTTGCTCATGTTGAGCGCCGTGGACTCCAGCAGGCCGAAGCCGCGCACCAGGCCGTGTTGGTTTGTTGAGGTGGACAAACCTATCAGTATAGATTGAGCCCGCCGTTCGAGCGGTAAAACGGGCCGGACGTGGCACAATAATGTCCGATGTCCGATACCGTTTACCTCGTCGCTAACGGCGACCTTCGCCTCTCGGCAAATCAAAAATGCTGGCCCGCCCAGGAGACGGCGGAGGCAGATGTCATCGCTGCCATCGCGCGCCTAGGCAGGCACGTGCAACGCGGCCACCTCTACGACCCCGCCAAGGGACACGGCTTCATCGATTCACAGAAGCGCGGCATGGAGGTGTTTCGCGACATCCCGCGCAACGCCCCGCTCATCGTCGTCGAAGCCGTGTGGCAGTACTCGCATCACCTGCTACACGGGCTCTATGCGCACACGGGCCCCATTCTCACCGTTGCCAACTGGAGCGGCCAATGGCCCGGACTCGTGGGCATGTTGAACCTCAACGGCTCGCTCACCAAGGCCGGCGTGCGCTACGACTCGCTCTGGTCGGTCGACTTCACCGACGGCTACTTCACGTCGAACCTCGAGCGCTGGCTTGCGGGCGAAGGCGTCACACACGACACCTCGCACGTCCACCCGCTGAAGAAGTTCGCGCTCCCGCAGCGCGCCGAGGCGATCCCGGCGGCCGAGTCGGCCCGGCTGCCAAACCAAAAA
>CAYUZM010000557.1:0-4578 GCA_964449665.1 uncultured Solibacteraceae bacterium | reverse complement strand
CTGCCCGCGTGGCGGATACCCGGAAGCAGCGAGCGGCCGGGAATGCTCAGATGCTCCGGTGCAAATCGGTTTGAGATCTCGACCGCCTCGGCCTGCCACGACACCAGGATCACCGCGCTGTTGCGCTCGATTGCCTTCCGCGCAATGGCCGCGGTGGGTAGCGACTCCAACTGCCGCTCAACTTCTTTCGCCACCGCCGCGGCGAGTTGCTTCGATTTGGTGAGCAATATGGCGCTTGCGTCCGTATCGTGCTCGGCCTGAGCCAGCATATCGGAAGCAATCCACTTCGGATTCGCCTCGCTTGCATTCTCGTGCGCGATGATCAGAATCTCGGTCGGTCCCGCGACGAAGTCGATGCCCACTTCGCCTGCCAACAGTTTCTTCGCCGCGGCGACGTAGATATTGCCGGGGCCCACAATGCGGTCGGCGCGCGGCACGGTCTTGGTCCCATACGCGAACGCCGCGATGGCATGCGCGCCGCCCATGCGGAAAAACTGGTTCACCTTCAAATACGCCGCCGTTCCCATCACGGCTTCGGCCGGACGTGGCGAGCACGCGCACACGATCCTGACGCCTGCCACCTGTGCCGGAATCGCCGTCATCATCAAAGTCGACGGCAAAGGGTAACGGCCGCTGGGAATGTAGGCCGCCACGACATCGAGCGGCCGGACGACTTGACCCACCTTCAACCCTGACGCGAGCGTTGCGCTCTTTGCCGCCGGAAGCTGAAGCTTGGCGAATGCGCGAATATTGGCCGAGGCTTGCTTCAGCGCGCTCCGCATGGAGGCGTCGAGTCCGGTATAGGCCGCATCGAGCGCGGCCTGCGGCACGGCGACCGTATTGGCGTCGAGGCCGTCAAACTTCTTTGCATACTCGACCAGCGCCTTGTCGCCGCTCTTGCGCACGGCTTCCAGGATGGGCCGCACAAGACCTTCGGCTTCGGTCATGCGCCCGGCTCGCCGGGCGAGCATCTTCGGAACAGCGGTCGTATCGACGATGCGCAGCATGGCTACATCACGACCTTGTTCAACGGATACTCGACAATGCCTTGCGCTCCGGCTTCCTTCAAACGCGGAATAATCGCTCGCACGGTGGCCTCTTCGAGGATCGTGTTCACCGCCAGCCACTCGTCGTCGCTCAGGTGCGAGATTGTCGGATTCTTCAACGCGGGCAGCACGGACAGCACGTTTGCAAGATCGCTCTTCCTGACGTTCAGCATCAAGCCCACCTTGCCCAATGCGCCCATGGCGCCTTCGAGCAACATGCGGATATCCTCCAGCTTGCGCCGCTTCCAGGCATCGGCCCACGAAGCCTTGTTGGCGATCAACTGCGTGTTCGATTCGAAGAGTGTTTCAATGATGCGCAGCTTGTTGGCGCGCAGCGACGATCCGGTTTCGGTCACCTCGACAATCGCGTCGGCCAGAATCGGCGGCTTCACTTCGGTCGCGCCCCAACTGAACTCCACCTTCGCCTTCACGCCGTTGCGCTCCAGGTAGCGCCGCGTGGCGCCGACCAGTTCAGTGGAGATAATCTTGCCTTCCAGATCCTTCACGCTGTGGAACGGCGACGAGTCCGGCACGGCCAGCACCCAGCGCACCTTGCCGAAGCTCTGCTTGGAATACACGAGGTCGCAAACCACCTGCACGTCGGCGTCGTTTTCAGCCACCCAATCCAGGCCCGTGAGGCCCGCGTCGAGAATGCCGTCGTCCACGTATCGCGCCATCTCCTGCGCGCGAATCAACATGCACTCGATCTCGGAATCGTCGATCGACGGGAAGTAGCTGCGCGAACTGGTGCTGATGTTGAATCCAGCGCGGCGGAACAGATCCACCGTTGCCGACTCCAGGCTGCCTTTGGGGATGCCGAGCTTCAACTTCTGGCTCATTTCGCGCCTCCATAGACGGCTTTCGGATCGTAGCTCTGCTTGTCCACCACCTTCCATCCGCCGCCATCGAGCGTCCGGAAGAAGCAGCTCTCATAACCTTCGTGGCACACGCCCGGTCCCTGCGCATCCACCGTCAGCAGCACCGCATCGCGGTCGCAATCGGTGCGGATCTCTTTCACCACAAGCCGGTGCCCCGAACTCTCGCCCTTCAGCCACAGCTTCTGGCGCGAGCGGCTGAAGAATGTGGCAAATCCGGTCTCTTGGGTCAACCGCCACGCCTCTTCGTTCATGAAACCGACCATGAGGACACGGCCGCTCACGTGGTCTTGAATGACGGCGGTGACAAGGCCGTCGAGCTTCGTAAAATCTAGGTCCATACAGTCCTTCTCGAAGATGAGTCCGCTGGCTACGTGGCCCGGCGCGATGGCGTAGAAACGAAAAGCCCGCCGGGATGCGGCGGGCTCGTCTGCGCAATTGAAATTCGGTATCCCTGCAGGCGCCCGTCGCTACACACCATGGGTATGGTGATGGTGGTGATGGGCGTGCCGGGGCATGAAATTCGAGTATATCAGAACGCTTGTTCCAAATCAGCAATGATGTCCTCGGGAGCTTCAATGCCCACCGAGAGCCGGATGAGGCCGTCGCCGATGCCCTGGCGCTGGCGTTGCTTGGGCGCGAGATCGCGGTGCGAACTCATGGCGGGATAGAGCGCGAGCGTGTGCACGTCGCCCAGTGTGGTGGCGCGCACGACCAGTTTCAGCCGGTTCATGAAACGGAAGACGGCCTCCTGCGTGGCTTCTTTCAGGTCGAAGCTCACCATGGCGCCATGAGCCTTGCCCTGGAGCAGGCGTCCGATGGTCTCCGCGTCAACATGCTTTGGATCGCCTGGGTAGTAAACACGCTCGACGCCGGGGCTCGACGCCAGCCATTGCGCCACCTTGCATGCATTCGCGCACTGCCGCTCCATGCGCAACGGAAATGTCTTTACACCGCGCATCGTGAGGTAGCATTCAAACGGCCCCAGTCCCGGGCCGCTGATCTTGCCGATCTGCCGCAGGATGGGCAGGTGCGCTTCGTCGCTGATCACAACACCGCCCAACACATCGCCGTGGCCGGCCAGGTACTTCGTCAGGCTGTGAACCACGAGATTTGCGCCCAACTGCAACGGCTGCATCAGGAGCGGCGTTGCGAACGTGCTGTCCACGACGAACGCCGCGCCCGCTGCTTTGGCCATCGCCGCAATGCGATCCATCGGGCCTACCCGCAGCAGAGGATTGGAGATTGATTCCATCACCACGCAGCCTGGCTTCGCCTCGGCGATGGCGTTCGCCACGGCGGCTTCGTCGCAGATATCGACGAATGTGACATCGATGCCCATCGGTTCGAGCATCTTCGTCAGCATGTTGGTGGTCGCGCCGTAAATCGCGCTCGCCGCGACGACCGAGCGCCGCCGGTCCATCAGCGCGGCCTGCAAGGCGACCTGCACCGCCGACATTCCTGACGAGGTCACCAACGCGCCGGCGCCATCTTCGAGAGCGGTGAGCTGCTCTTCGAGCGCGCGCGCCGTGGGCGTGTCGTAGCGCGAATAGCAGTATCCATCCATCTCCTCGGCGAAGACCTTATCGAGGTCCGCCATGTCCGTGTAGGAAAAACTCGACGCCGTGTAGATGGGCGTCGTGGAGGGAATGGCGTCGGGCAACTTCTTCCGGTCGCCCGCGTGGACCGCCTTTGTGTGGATGTTCATTTGCGTTTCCAGCGCGTGCCTTCACGCGTGTCTTCCAAAATGACGCCCTGCTCCTGCAGCAGGTTGCGAATCTCATCGGAACGGGCGAAATTCTTCGACTTTTTGGCCGCGATGCGTTCGTTGACCAGCGCGTCGATGGCGTCGTCGGAGAGGCCGCCCTCTCGTTCAACTGGCCGCAGGATGTCGAAAATCGAATCGAACGTCGCAAGCAACGCCTGCGCGTCCTCGCGGTTTCCCGCCAGGAACTGGCCGGCATCCATCGCGGAATTTGCATCGCGGACGAACTCGAAGATTGCCGCCAATGCGCCGGCCGTGTTCAGGTCGTCGTCCATCGCGGCTTCGAAATCGCGAAGTGCTGTGGCGGTGCGTTCGGCGAGTTGGGCATCCACCCCGTCCGGGAACTTGCCGCCATCGAGACGCAATTTGAAGTTGCGCAAACGGTCGAGCGAACTCGCGTGCGAGCGCAGCCCTTCCATCGTGAAGTTGAGCTTCGTGCGGTAGTGGGCCGAACAAAGCAGGTAGCGGATCACGTCCGGTTGCCAGCCCTTTTCGAACAGGTCGCGCAGCGTATAGAAATTGCCGAGCGACTTGGACATCTTCTGGCCTTCCACCATCAGGTGTTCGGCGTGCAGCCAGAAGCGCGAAAACGTCTTGTGCGTGATCGCTTCGCTTTGCGCAATCTCGTTTTCGTGGTGGGGAAACGTGAGGTCGATGCCGCCGGCGTGAATGTCGAGCGTCTCGCCCAGATACTTCATCGCCATGACGGAACATTCGATATGCCAGCCCGGGCGTCCCGCGCCGAACTCGCTTTCCCAGCACGGCTCGCCTTCCTTGCGCTGCTTCCACAGCACGAAATCGCGGGCGTCATCCTTGTCATACTCGTCCACACCGACTCGCGCGCCGGACTTCCTGCCCGGCCTGGACCCCCCGGTCGCCCAACGGAAAGTCC
>CAYUZM010000556.1:0-4580 GCA_964449665.1 uncultured Solibacteraceae bacterium | reverse complement strand
GTTCGCGCCGTACAAACCCAAGGAAGTGGCGGCGGCATTCTATATGCCCGGCCTGGACCGGGACTTCATCGTGGTCGGCGACTTAGACAACAACCTGTGGCCCATCGCCACCCACGAGTATGTGCACCTGTTGATGAAATACTCCGGCGTTCGCGTCCCGGTGTGGCTGAACGAGGGCACCGCCGAACTATTCTCCACGATGACCCAGGTGGCCGACCACATGCGCGTGGGCGTGGCTCCGCTGGGCCATCTGGCCACAGTCGCGCGGGGCAAGCCGATTCCGCTGGAAGAGTTGTTCGCCGTGGACCACGATTCGGACCGCTACAACACCAAGCGCCATGCCGGCATGTTCTATTCGCAAAGCTGGGCCCTGACGCATATGTTGTATCTGGACCAACGCTATATGGCGGGCCGGCCGAAGTTCATGTCCGCCGTATTGGCGGGCACTCCGGGCGCGAAGGCCGTCGAGTCCACTTACGGCAAGCCAGTCCAGCAGGTGTATCGCGAGTTAGAGGGCTATGTCAGGCAGGACGCCTTCTTCGCCGCCAACTTCCCATTCAAGCCTTCCAAGGACCTGGCGAAAGGCGAACCGCGCACGGTGGATGCGCTCGAAGCGCGGCTGGTGACCACCGAGTTGCTCTCGTCCATGTCCTCGAAGAAGGCGGCGGCGGGCGAGGCCGTGGAGGCGCTGTTGCGCGATACCGCGGGCAACGACGCCTGGGCCGCGAAGGCGCACGAAACGGCGGCCTTCTACCATTGGCGCACCAACGCCCGCGAAAAAGCGCTCACGCACTTTGCCAAGGCCGTGGAACTGGGTTCGGATAACGCGCGTGTGCTCGCCGACTACGCGGTGGTGCTTGGCAACACCGACCTCGCCAAGTCGGAGCAGCTACTCACCAAGGCGCTCGCGCAGCGGCCCGATTGGGTGGAGGCGCGCGTGCGGCTGGCCGGCGTCTATTCGCAGCGCGGAAAGCATGGCGCGGCGCTGGCGGCGATTCTGGCGATTAAACGCGTGCGTCCCGCCGAAGCGTTCGATTTGTTCCAGGTCTCGGCGCTGGCCTATGCGGGCCTGGGACAGTTCCAGGATGCGCAGGAAGCGTTGGCGAAGGCCGGACAGTATGCCGATGGCGAAGCGCGGCGGCTTTATGTGCAAAAGCTCGCGAGCTACATTACACACGCCGAACAGCGCTCGGCGCTGGCTCGCGACGTGGGCGCGACACCCGCGCAGATCGCCGTGGCCGTAAAGGAAACCGAAGCCGATGGCGAGAGGCCGCCTGTAATGCGGCGCGACGTCATTCCCGTGAACGAAGGCGAGACCGAACTGCCCGCCGGAGTGAGCGACGATGAGTTTCGCGCGCGGCTTGCGCGCCAGCAGGGCGCGGGCGTGCGAGGCGAATTTGTCAATCTCGATTGTTCCGGCGCAAAGCCCGTGCTGGTCGTCGCCGGAGACGCAAAGAACTGGCGCTTTCGCGTCGACGACTTCGGCCAGGTGATCGTCAGCGGGCTGTCGGGAGACTCGGTTGAACTCGTGTGCGGCGAGCAGAAGAGACGCAAGGTCAGCATCCGCTATTCCGCGGATACGGCAGGCGGCGCCGATGGCGTCGTAAAGGGAATCATCTTCGAATGAACTGGAACGATATTTGCGCGCGCTATGCGAAGCTCTACACCGGAGCGATCGGCGATGTGTTGGACCATCGCGGCTACCGCAACCAGTCATTGCCGCACTGGTTGCAGGCGCAAACCGTGGCGAACTGCGTCGCCGGTCCGGCGTTTACCGGACAGGGCTCGCCAACCGAAGACGAAAAGAGCAGCGATATGGACGCGCGGCTGCGGATGCTGGAAAGCATCACGCCGGGCACGGTCTCCGTTTGGAGTTGCGGAGACAGCCGCACATGCGCCCATTGGGGCGAGTTGATGTCAACGGCGGCGCGCGAGCGCGGCTGCACGGGCGCGGTGCTGGCCGGCGGCCTGCGCGACACCGGTTTCGTGAACGCGATGGGCTACCCGGTGTTCGCCGCGTTCCGCAGTCCCGGTTCTTCCATCGGACGCTGGGAAATCAAAGAGTGGGGCACGCCGATCACAATCGGCAACACCAGGATTCATCCGGGCGACTTTGTGTTCGGCGACATCGATGGCGTGGTGATCGTGCCCGCGGCGCTGACGGAAGACGTGCTTGCCGAAGCCGAAGACATCCACGCACGCGAAAAGGGCATGCGGGAAGAGTTGCGCCAGGGCGTGTCCGTCAAGGCCGCCTTTGAGAAATACGGCGCGTTGTAGCGCGCTACTTGCCGACAATCACATCCAGGTACATGCGCGCCTGCGCGCCGTCGGGCGCGGTGGATTCCACGCGCACCAGATAACGGCCAGGCTTGGCGTAGGTGTGCTCTATGCGGCCGTAGCCGTTGGGTGCGAGCTTCACGGCATTACCGTCGCTGTGCGAAACACCGCTGGTGCCGTCGCCGAAGTCCCAACGTTCTTCGATTTCCGATGGCGTCTTCGGCATCGGCACATATCGCATGAGAAAACTGCGGGCCTGGAAGGTGATGGGCTGGCCCGCGCGTGCATCGAGCGACGGATAGTAGCTGGCGTGCAGGCTGATGTACGGCGATTCCGGCTTCTGGGCGTCGAGCACGCTGACAATAGCTGAATCGCGGGCGACGTTCCCGCCCGCATCGGCCACCTCGAATAACTCGGAGTAAGTTCCCGGTTTAGGGTAAGTGCGCGTGACCTCCGGCACCGGCTTGGCGGGCTTCCCGCTCAGAACATGCGCGGTGAGCGTGACCGCCTCGCCCGCGCGCACAAACTTATGCGGCCGCGCGGCAATGACGAGCGGCGTAGGGAAATCGGTCTGATAAGCCTGCAGCAGAAAGGCGAAACCATCGAGCGAGCCCCACTCTCCGTTGGGGAATTGCATGTGCGGTTCGAAATGCAGGTGCGTCCAGCCGCCACTACCGCCCTCTTTGCCGAGCAACCCGAGCCGCTGGCCCTGAATGACGCGGCCGCCAAGCTTCAGCGTGGGGTCGAGCGAATGGAAGTGGCTGTAGCGGTAATACCACCCGCGGCTGTCGAGTAAATAGATCACGTCGTAGCGGGGCGCAATTACGGGCGCAGTATGTTCCGGCATCTTCGCTCCGGCCAGCGACACGATTAGGCCATCCGTCGCGGCAACGACTGGCGTGAAGCCCTCGGCGCCTCCGATGTCGAGGCCCGTGTGATAGTAGATCTGCTTCCGCGTGGCCACATCGCCGCCATCGATGTAAGTGGGTTCATTGCCGATCTGCGTGGCCGTGGCGAACCAGCGCTGCCGCACCGGATACTTCCAGGCGCCTTTCGGCAGCCAAGGCGCGCCAGCCGGCCAAACGCGGAGCCGTGCGTCTTTCTGCAGCTTCCACGGATCGACCGCTTCGCCTTTGCGATAGCCGCCCGTCACCGAGCAATCCACCTGCACCTTGCCCACCGTGCGCGGCAGATTGTAGTTGCCACATTCGAGCGTCGCCGTCACACCGTCGATCGAGACGGACGCCTGCGCGCGGCGGATCGCATTCACCACGGGATCGCGCGTCTCCTCCACCCCCAGCAGTTTCAATGCCGCGCCCTGCGCCGTGGCCGTGTCGCCGATGGAAAGATCGTGCACCTCAAACGGCAAATCGGCCGCGGCCAATGTGGCGGCCAGAAGAAGAAGGATTGCGCGCATGTTTAGCCTTTCCTCGTGAGCATGATGTAACGCACGTCAATCGCCTGCTTGCCTGGAATACTCAGAGCGCGCAGCGCAAGCGGCCCGCGCCCCTTGACGAGTTTCAGCACGCCAAGCGAAATCTGCTTCCAGTCCTTCGCATACGACTCCGGTCCTCGGAATACACGGTCGCGCTCTTTGCCGCGCAGCGGCGGGTCGTGCGCTTCCGTGATCGCCCGCGACGTCTTGCTCGCGAGAAAGCTGGCCTCGATAGTGCAATTCACGTCGGACGCAGCGCACGTGTAATAGATTGTGGCGTCATAGTCGCCCGGCTGACCCACTTCGATATCCCAGGTGATCGAATCGCCGGTGCTCGTCCAATTCGTGAAGTAAGACGAATTCGGCGCCGTGTTACTCCGTTTGATCGTCCCGTGGCCCACGCCATCGCGCGCGGGTAAGTAAGTGAGCTTTGAATAACCGGCGGGATAGGGCCGGTCGTCGGGACCTTTGGGTAACACTTCGGCCGACCACTCCGCCACGGCCTTCGTGAGCCGCGCCGCCACTTCCGGCTTCGAAGCGGCAATGTTGGTGGTTTGGTTCGGGTCGGCCGCCATATCGAACAGTGCGCCCTCGGCATCCAGCCGGTACTGCTGCGTGCGCACGCTCACGCGCTTGTTCCATGTGCTGAACAGCATGCGGTCCGGCCACTCCGCGGTCTTGCCTTCCAGCACCGAACGCAGGCTCTTGCCATCAAGCGGCTTCTTGGACGTGAGCGGCACGCCGCACAGTTCAGCGATCGTCGGCAGCAGGTCAATGGCCCCGGCGATCTGGTTCACGCGCCTACCGGCCGTCACGCGGCCGGTGTAGCCGACCCTCAGGGGGCACGGACCGCCGCCCCCGTCCGTTG
>CAYUZM010000555.1:0-4587 GCA_964449665.1 uncultured Solibacteraceae bacterium | reverse complement strand
AACACGCGCACGTTGTGTCCCGTGCTTTCGAGCGTGACCGGCTTGAGCGCGTTGTCGAGAGCCTCGAATTCAGGGGCTTTGTCGCCCACTTTTAACTCGGGTCCAATCAGAGTAAACGGGTTCCCACGCAGGGTCATCGCTCCAGGTCGTTCCATGAGGTTATCCTTTCAAATGCGCACAGGGCGCGTGCGCTTCGTTGTGCGCGCTTCCATCAACGAGCACTTCACGATTCTAGCAACGCGTCCAACGCCGCGAGCGTGGTTACCGGCGCCTGGCAGGCGAAGTTCTCACATACATAAGCCGCAGTCTGCCCATCCACCAGCGGCATCGCCGCAATCTCTTCGTGCCAACGCGCCAGCGCCGCCCGCTCGTGGTCGTCGCGTGCCGCCAGCAGCGTCACGCCCGGCAGAAATCGCAAGTCGGCCGCGCCCCGCATCGTCTCCGCCGCCGGACCCACAAACACCACCTGCCGCGGCTTCATCCGCGACAACATGTGCGCCGCCACCATCATCGGCGCCACCACCGGCTGGCTGTTCAACCGCGACGCAAATGCGCTCAGCGCCCGCGCCGCCGAGTGCTGAAACGCTTCATTCCCTGTAATCGCCGCCAGCCGCAACAACACTGTCACCGCCAGTGAATTCCCCGATGGCTCCGCGCCGTCGTAGTCTTCCTTCATGCGCAGAATGAGGCTCGCATCGCCCTCGGCGCTGCTGTAGAACCCGCCGCCCTCGCGGTCTTCAAACTTCCCGCGCATCACATCGGCCATCTTGCCCGCCGCTTCCAGATACCGGACCTCGAACGTTGCTTCATACAAATCGACAAGCGCGTTCGCAAAGCCCGCGTAGTCGTCGAGGAACCCGTCAATCGCCGCCTCGCCCGCGCGATAACGGCGCAACAGCCGTCCCGTCTGCCCGTCCCACATCGTCTTCAGCAGGAACTCCGCCGCCGCCACCGCCGCGTCGCGATACTTCGGCTCGCCCAACGCCCGGCTCGCCAGCGCCAAGGCGCTGATCATGAGCCCATTCCAACTCGTGAGGATCTTATCGTCCAGGTGCGGCCGCACGCGCCCTTTCCGCGCCTCCATCAATTTCCCCCGCGCCGCATCCAACATCGCGTGCGCCACTTCCACCGTCAGCCCAAATTTTTCCGCCGTCTCCTCCAACGTGTATTCCTGAAACAGAATGTTCCGACCCGTGAACTCGCCCTGCGGATCGCTCTGCACATTCCCATTGGGCCGCACGCCATAGCGGTACCCAAACACCTCGGCCGATGCGCCCAACAGCGCCTTCAACTCCTCCGCCGTCCAAATGTAGAACGCTCCTTCGCCCTTCTCGTGCGGATCGGCCGCGTCGATGACGCTATCCGCATCCTCGGCCGAATAAAACGCCCCGCCGTCGTCGCGCATGTCGCGCAGCACATACGCAATCACGTCGCGCGCAACCTCGGCGTACTGCTCCTCGCCCGTAATCTGGTACGCCTCGCACAAACTCGAAACCAATTGCCCCTGGTCGTACAGCATCTTTTCAAAGTGCGGAACAAACCAGCGCTCGTCCACCGAGTAGCGATGAAACCCGCCGCCCATCTGGTCGTACATGCCGCCTTTGGCCATCTCACGCAGCGTGTGCAGCGCCATCTCGCGCGCCTCGCCGTTCCCCGTCTGCGCAAAAAAACGGAACAGGAAATGCAAACTCACCGGACGCGGAAACTTCGGCGCGCCTCCAAACCCGCCCAGCTTCGAGTCATAGCTCCGCCGCAGATGAAAGAACAAGCTCTCCGCCGCGCCATCGTGCACCGTCGCGCCCTCTGCCCCCGTCACCAGGGCATGCTTGGTCAACTGCTCCAGCACATCGGCGCTCGACGCGTTAATCTTCGCCCGGTCCTCGCGCCACACGTTCGCGATGTACTCAAGCATCTGCTTGAAGCCCGGCCGCCCATACCGCGCATCCGGCGGAAAATACGTGCCGCCAAAGAACGGCCGCAAATCCGGCGTCAGCCAAACCGACATCGGCCACCCGCCCGAACCCGTCGTCGCCTGCACGAACATCATGTAAATGCGATCCACATCGGGCCGCTCTTCGCGATCCACCTTCACCGGCACGAAGTACTTGTTCAGCACCTCCGCCGTCTCCACCGTTTCGAACGATTCGCGCTCCATCACGTGGCACCAATGGCACGTCGAATAGCCAATCGAAAGGAAAATCGGCTTGTCCTCGGATCGCGCTTTCGCAAACGCCTCCTCGCCCCACGGGTACCAGTCCACGGGGTTGTGCGCGTGTTGCAGCAAGTAGGGAGACTTCTCCTCGGCGAGTCGATTCGTATGCATGGGGAACCTTCATGCTAACAGCCAGGGCGCCTCCACCCATGTCATCCTGTGTTCATGAGCCCCTCCCAACAGGCCGTTCTCGACGGCCTCTTCGACTTCCTCCGCATCCCCAGCATCTCCACCGACCCCAACCACAAAGCCGACGTTCTGCGCGCCGCCAACTATGCCGCCGACGCCCTCCGCCACGCCGGCCTCGAAGAGGTCCGCCTCATCGAAAAAGAAGGCCGCCACCCGCTCGTCTCCGCCGAATGGCTCCACGCCCCCGGCAAACCCACGCTTCTCTTCTACGGGCACTACGACGTACAACCCGCCGAGCCGCTCAACGAATGGCTCTCCCCGCCCTTCGAACCCACCGTTCGCAATGAGAACGTCTACGCCCGCGGCGCGGTCGACGACAAAGGCCAGGTTTGGATTCAGATCCAGGCCCTCACCCAGCTCATGGCCGAAACCGGCAAGCTGCCCATCAACATTCGCGTTCTGCTCGAAGGCGAAGAAGAGGTCGGCGGCGAGTTCATCGAAGAGTACGTGGCCTCCAGACCCGCCCATCTCAAAGCCGACGCGGCCCTCGTCTGCGACACCGAAATGTTCGCCCCCAGCCTGCCCACCATCTGCACCGGCCTTCGCGGCATGGTCTACGGCGAACTCCACGTCGAAGGCGCCAAGACCGATCTCCACTCCGGCATCTACGGCGGCGCCGCGCCCAACCCCCTCATGGCCATCGCCGAGATCCTCACCAAGCTGAAGGACGCCAACGGCCACATTCTCATCCCCGGTTTCTACGACCGCGTCCGTCCCCCCTCGCCCGAAGAACGCGCCGCCTGGGCCCGCCTTCCGTTCAACGAAGACGAGTACCGCGAAAAAGAGATCGGTTCCTCCGAATTAACAGGCGAACCCAACCTCCACGTCTTCGATCGCACCTGGGCCCGCCCCACGCTCGAAGTCCACGGCATCCGCGGCGGCTTCATTGGCGAAGGCGCGAAGACCGTCATTCCCGCCCGCGCCGTCGCCAAGGTCAGCACACGCCTGGTCGCCGACCAGGACCCCGCCGAATCGCTCGCCCAAATTCAGGCCGCCGTCAAAGCCGCCACGCCCAAAGGCGTCAAGGCCGAATTCAGGTTCCTCCACGGCGCGGCGCCCTCACTCACAGACCCCTCCAGCCCTTTCATCCAGAAAGCCGCCGCCGCCATGGACGAACTGTTCGAAAACAAAACCGTCTATATCCGTTCCGGCGGTTCCATCCCTATCGTCGGCCTGTTCCAGAAACACCTCAACATGCCCAGCGTCCTGATGGGCTTTGGCCTCCCCGACGACAACCTTCACGCTCCCAACGAGAAATTCCATATCCCGAACCTCTTCAAAGGCATCGAGAGCGTGAAGCACTACCTGACCAAGCTCGGCGAATAAGCTACACGGTCAACTTCCAGCGCACCTGCCGCAACACTGACAGCGGCCCTTCAGGCAGCTTCGCCACAGTCGCACCCGACTGCGTGTGCTCGTACCACACCGTCAAAAGATCGCCGCCTGCCAACTGCACCGTGCTGGGATAACCGATGTCGCCCTTGCCGTCATCGGACAACACAATCGGTTCCGACCACGTCCGCCCGCTGTCCGTGCTCAACCGCGCATGATTGCCGCGCGGTTCGCGCCGGTAGCCATAGGTCATCAGCAGCCGCCCATCGCGCAACCGCAGCAGATGCGACGGCAATCCCCACACGCCAATCCCATGCACCACGCTCCACGTGCGCCCGCCGTCGCTCGATTCCGACTGCAGCGTCTCCCGTTCGTTCTCCTTGTTGTGGTTTCGCACGTGAGCAATCAGCCGCCCATCTGCGGCCTCCACAAGGTGCAGCTCATGAAAGTTCGCCGTATCGTCCCCCGCGCGCCCCGGGATCGCCCCCAGCCAGTTCCACGTCAGGCCATCATCCTTCGATTCCCAAACGCCCACCCGCCTCCGCGTCTTGTCCGGATACTCCACGCCCGCATACAACAGCCGCCCCGAGTGCGACACCACGGGACCGTGCGGCGCCATCACCGGCACCTTGTACGGCGTCGACCACGTCAGCCCGCCATCGATTGAGCGCAACATCCACGCGCCCACCAGCCCCTTCTTCTGTTCCGGCGTCGTCGCACGCACCACGGCATTCCAACGTTCCAGCCGCGCCGCGTCCCAACCCTTCGCCTCGGCCAGAACTTTTTCGTATGCCAGCGATGTGATTGTATGTGGGCGCTGCAGCTGGGCGGGATAAAATCCCGCCCAGGCGCGT
>CAYUZM010000554.1:0-4595 GCA_964449665.1 uncultured Solibacteraceae bacterium | reverse complement strand
CCATCAATGACAGCAAGCTCACCAGCGCGTGGACCGAGTTCCTCGTGAAGGAGCGGCGCGCGTTGGCCGAGCGCTACTTCGTCATCGTCGAGACCGGCGACCGCGAGGTCGCCATCGTCTACGCCGACGGCAAGTTCGCCGAAATCCTCGGCCCCGGCTCGCGGGCTCTCTATTGGAAGTCCGCGGCCAGCATCGGCGTGCGCGTCATCGACGTCTTCGCCGAGCCCGAAGTCCCGCGCGAGGCGCTGCGTTCTATCGCCTACGCCGGCAACTTCCCGCTCATCACCGGAGCCCTCGTCGAAGAGGGCAAGGCCGGCCTGCTGTTCATCGAGAACCGCTACGTGCGGTCGCTCGGTCCCGGCATGTACGCCTTCTGGAAGCCCGCTTCGCCTCGCGTCGAGGGCTTTGACCTGCGCGTGCAATCGCTCGACGTCACCGGCCAGGAGATCCTCACCAAGGACAAGGTCTCGCTCCGTGTCAACATCACGGCCGAGTACCGCATCTCCGACCCCGTGGCGCTTCGCATGTCGGTCGCCTCCTCGCAGGAGCACCTGCACCGCTCGCTGCAGTTGGCGCTCCGCCGTTCGCTCGGCGCCATGACGCTCGAAGACCTGCTCGCCCGCAAGACTGAGGTGGAGCCCGAGGTCGCCGCGGACATCCGCGCCGATTTCGCCTCCATCGGTGTCGAGCTTCGCTCGCTCGCCCTGAAGGACATCGTTCTTCCCGGCGATATGCGCGAAATGCTCAACCAGGTGGTGGCCGCCGAGAAGCAGGCTCAGGCCAACCTCATCCGCCGCCGTGAAGAGACTGCCGCCACGCGGTCGCTGCTCAACACGGCCAAGCTGATGGAGGACAACCCCATCCTGGTCCGCCTGAAGGAACTGGGGACGCTCGAAAAGCTCACCACCAAGGTCGAGCGCATCCACGTGTCCGGTGGCTTCGACGGGCTGCTCAGCGAGCTGCTCCCCAAGGGCAAGCCCTAACCGGCGGCGGCAGTGGCGGGAAGATATTCTTCCTGCCCGTGCCGCCGCTGTGCTTCACTTGCCGAACCCAAACCCCACTCCCACCATGAATTGATTCCGCGTCGGTCCCCCCGAAAACGTCCGGTTCCACCGCACCTCCGGCGAAATCGTCACATACTGCGTCTTGATATCCAATCCCGCGCTCGCCGCCGGTCCAAACTTCGTCAACGTCGACTTCCGCGACCCGCCATAAATCGCATTCGGAAACTCCGGCGGGTTGCACGATCCCTGCGGCCCCATGCACGAATACACCGACTGCATCTCGCTCCTCCGGTGCGACCACGCCGCGCCCGCTCCAATGTAGGGCCGGAACTTGCCCTCCGTGAACCGGTACTTCAGCAGCAGTGGAAAATCCCACGTCCGCACCTTATCCGTGATGCTCGCCAGGTAAGGATTCAGGTTCGTGCCGAACGGAAACGACAGCGTGGACTGCTCCGTGCTCGTCCGCGTCATCACGCTGAACTCCACTCCAAGCCTGTATGGCAGGTGAAGCTCGACAAACGGGCCGCCCGTCCACCGGCTCTGCCGGTTCGTGCCGAACCCAATGACTGACTTCTCATCGCTGAACGGTACACCCAGCTTGAATCCATAAGTAACCGGCTGCGCGTGTAGCGCCGCCGCGCAGACAAAAAGAAGAATCCATCGAATCATGCAAGCGCAACTGCAATTCGCGCGCCAACGCGCCCTGGTTGCAATCAATGAACTTGCGCCGCCGCCGTGTGAGCCGTCTTCACACTGTGACGCCGGCCGCGCTCATCAGGCCATCCAGTTCGCCGTCGCTCACCGCCGCCACCGCGCTGGCACGATGCAACGACCACTCCTCGCAATGCATTATCGAATCCGCCGGCGTCAGCACCCGCAGCGGACTCAACGTCTCCAGTTCCAGAGTGTCGCCATTCACCCACATTTCAAACGACGCGCCGAAGTCCGGATAGCGCGCCCCCGCCTCCGCCTGCGCCCGCTTCACGAACAGATCGCCGCCCAGCAAATACGCGCCCCACGTTTCGCGGTTCCACAACCCAAACTTATTGGGCGCCGCGATCGCCCGTTCCTGCCGCAGCGTCAAATACTTCTTCGTGATCTTCAGCCGCTCGTCCGTGAAGTCCGAGAACGCCCACATAATCAACGGATTCGTAGGAGCCAGCATCTCCGGATGCGTCCCGCGCGGCGGGAACCCCGCAATCCCCAACCCGCCCGGAGCCATCATCGTCAGCGCCCAGATCGAAACCTCCACCGGCCAATGCCCGCGATTCCAAAGTCTGTGCGTAACCCGCACGCGTCCTTCGCCCAGCAACTCAAATGTCAGCTGCTTCTGCAGTCCGACCGTCTCCACCGGAGCCGTCGCCACCAGCCCACCGTCCCGCCGCTCCACCATCACCGAAACATTATCGGGATAATAAGTGGCGGGCATCATCTCTGGTGCAACCCACAACCGGTGCCCGCCCCGGCACTTGAAATCCGGCTCCCCCGCCGTCTCCAACTCCCCCGGAATCGTGAGCATCAAATTCTGCCCGCCCACGAATCCATAGCGAATGACGCGCGGCCCAAACTCCGTCGTCACATCAAGCTCAATCACCCCATCCGTCAGCCGCTCGGTCTTCACCGCCCCATCCACCCGCCATCCACCACCAGAATCTCCCCATTCACATAGTCCGATGCCTTCGAAGCCAGAAAAACCGCCGCGCCTTTGAAGTCCTCGGGCGTTCCCCACCTCCCCGCCGGAATACGGCTGAGAATCGCCGGATTGCGCACCGGATCCTTCTGCAAAGCGTCCGTCACATCGGTCGCAATGTACCCCGGCGCTATTCCGTTCACGCACACGCCCTTCGACGCCCACTCGTTCGACAACGCCTTGATCAGCGAACCAATCCCCGCCTTCGACGCCGCATACCCCGGCACCGTAATGCCCCCTTGAAACGTCAACAGAGACGCCGTGAACACGATCTTCCCCGACCCGCGCGCAATCATCCCCTTCGCCATCTCCCGCGCCAGAATGAACTGCGAATTCAAATTGATCTCGATGATCTTGTCCCAATACTCATCCGGATGATCCACTGCCGGCGTGCGCAAAATCGTCCCCGCATTGTGGAAGAGAATATCGATCGCCGGATGCTCGGCCTGCACCTTCGCAATAAACGAGTAAAGGCTCTTACGATCCGAAAAATCGCACGCATAGCCATGGAACTTCCGCCCCGCCGCGCGCACAGCTCTGCCAACCTCGCTGTCTTCTTCCATCTGCGCGCTCACGCCAATCACGTCCGCGCCCGCCTCCGCCAGCGCCTCCGCCATGCCGCGCCCAATCCCGCGCCGCGAACCCGTCACCAGCGCCGTCTTGCCGTCCAATTTGAACCAGTCGAGAATGCTCATCTGTCAGCCCTTGCAATCGATCAGAATCTTCATCACTTCGCCGCCCTTGAGCATCTGCTCCAGCGCGTCCTGCACGCCGTCCAACCCATACACGCCCGAAATGATCTTCGGAATCGGAATCACGCCCGACGCCGCCAAGTCGATGGCTTGATCGAAATCCTGATGCTCATATACGCGCGCCCCGCACAGCTTCAATTCTCGCCAGAAAAACTGAAACAGGTTCACGGCCGGCGGCTGCGCAAAGATCGCCACAATCACCACGCGGCCCCGCGTGCGCGGCAGCTTCGTCATCAACTCCGCCCCCGCCGCCGAGCCCGAGACTTCAAACACCACATCCGCGCCCGCCGTGCCCGTCTGCTCGTTCACCAGCGCAACCACGTCCACCTCACGCGCATCCACCACGTTCAACCCCAACTCGCGCGCCAACTGAATGCGGAACGGGTTCACCTCCGTCACCAGCACCTTCGCCCCCGCATGCTGCGCCACCAGCGCCACCAGAGTGCCAATCGGGCCCGCGCCAATCACCACCGCATAATCGCCCTCTTTCACCTCGCCCAACCGCACGTCGTGGCACGCCACCGCGATCGGCTCCACCAACGCCGCATGTTCCAGCGATAGATTATCCGGCAGCCTGTGCAGCGTATGCGCGGGCACCGTCCAAATTCCCTGCAGCGCCCCCGGCACGTCAATGCCAATGAACCGCAGCTTCTGGCAGATGTGCGAATGCCCCGCCTGGCACGCCGGACACGCCTCGCCGCCCGTCCCCTCACGCGGCAAATACGACGAGCATGGATCGAGCGGCATCACCGTCACACGGTCGCCCGCGGCCCAACCCTCCACGCCCGCGCCCACCGCCGCAATCGTCCCCGACATCTCATGCCCCAGCACCGCCGGCGTCTTCACGCGATGGTCCATGTGGCCTTGAAAAATGTGCAGATCCGTGCCGCAAATCCCGCAATGGCTCACGGCAATCTGCACCTGGCCCGGACCCGGCGCAATGGGCGTGCACTCGCCCACGCCCATGTTCAATTTCTCTCGATAAAGGGAGGCTTTCATAGCGAACCCAAAGTATATCGAGTTTGCCCCCGCGCCCCTCTCGCCGCCGCTCCCGCGCGCCCGCGGCCCACCGCGCGCCCCATGCTAACCTGTCGGTTTCCCATGCGACTCAAGGACAAAATCGCCATCATCACCGGCGCCGGCTCGGGC
>CAYUZM010000553.1:0-4604 GCA_964449665.1 uncultured Solibacteraceae bacterium | reverse complement strand
ATTACAGCCTCGACGCCATCCCCGCCGTCGGCGGTGCCTCCGACTATGCCCTCCGCTCCGGCCTCTGCGCCCTCACACTCCCCTGGTTCTGGACCGAAGCTCTTCGCTCCTACCTCCCCGCCAGCGAAATCGCCGCCCTCGGCGAGACCGAAATTGGCCGCGCCAACGGCAAGCCATTCTTCCTCTTCCTCAACCTCATGGACGCCCACCGCCCCTGGGTTTCGCGAGGCCGCTTCCGCAATATGTTCCCCGGCTACGACCAGCGCACCGTCCGCCTCGACGCCCGCGAGGGCTTCCGCGACGTCCTCCGTGGAACCCGAACCGTCAGTGACGCCGAGCGCGTGAAGATGGACGCCGCCTACGGCAGCGGCATGGCCTATCTCGACGACGCTCTCGGCCGTCTCCTCGACCGGCTAAGCCGGCACTCCTGGTTCGACGAGAGCCTCATCATCATCACGGCCGACCACGGCGACCAGTTCGGCCGCGACCAACTGATCGACCACGGCAACTCCCTCAACCAGGGCGCCACCCGCATCCCCTTCGTCGTGAAGTTCCCGGGCCAATCCGATCGCCGCGTCGTCGATTCCCCGGTCAGTCTCGTTGATGTCTTCTCCACACTCGCCGCCGCCGCCGGCGTGCCCGCTCATCCTCAAGAGGCGGGCGCTAACTTGGCCCTGGGCGACCCCGGCCGCGAGCGGACCATCATCCTGGAGTCCTATCCCGTACGCCATTTTGCCCTCGATAATCCCCGTCTCCTGCGCGTCGAACGCGCCGCCGTCCAAGGCCACTGGAAGCTGATTCAATCCGACCGCGGACGCCGCGACCTCTTCGACATCATGGCCGATCCCTCCGAATCCACGAACCTCTGGAGCGCGCACCTCGACGTCGCGCAGGCCCTCGAACACCGCCTGCGCGAATGGACCTCCCAACTTCCCAAAAGCCGGCGCGCGGTCACTCCTCCCGCGACCGACCCCGAGCGCCTCCGGAACCTGAAGGCGCTCGGCTACGCCCAGTAGGACAGGCCTCCTCCAGGCCTGTCCTCACAAACTGCCCCGCCACGCCCGCCAAGCCCGCGCCCGGCAGATCGCCCCGGCAGAATCGCCCCGGCAAGCGCACCTCCTCCAGCCTCAGTAAGGCCACAACTGCAACCGCACACTCACCTCGCGCGCGCGAATAAACGCGTCGAGACCCGGTGTCCCGCCGCCACCCGGCCCGGCGCCAACACCGCCGCCTGGCGCTCCCCCGCCTGGGAATCCGCCCGGAGGAGGCGCGCCGCCCCCCGGCATCCCACCCCCGGGACCTCCGCCCCCGGGAAACCCGCCGCCACCGCCAAACCCGGTCTGCGCCAGGTCCGTCGTCATCGCCTGATCGAACTGATCCAACGTATTCAACTTTTGTGTGTCCTTCTCCACCCAAGGCCGGATCATCGTCCGCAACGACGCCATCCGCGCCACAATCTGGTCCGGCAGCCACGCATAATCGACCAACCACCGGTAGATCTGTCCGTAGCGCTCCTTGTATTTCGGAACCGCCCATAACTTCGTCGCCAGCGGTCTCAGCCCTCCGAATCCACGCACGCCGCCGGGTCCGCCCGCGCCCGCGCCGGGTCCGCCCGCGCCACCGCCCGGACCGCCCACGACACCGCCCGGACCACCCACGCCGCCCGGCCCGCCTTGCGCGTCCGCGTTCACCCAAGTCACCGAAAGCGTCTTCAGCTGCTCAATCGTCTGCCCTTGGCTCAACGCCCCAAACGCCAGGCTCGGGTCCCACAATATCCATTGGAACTTCCCATCCGAAGGCCGCCTATACAGGTAGTAGTTCTGCCCCATGCCTACATAACTGTCCAGGTTCACCGTCAGGTTGTCCAGCGCAAACGCGCAAAGCACGCTGTCCACGTCCAGCACCTTCTCAATCTCGCTTGCAAACTGCGCATCCGGCGTCCGGTTCAACACCGCGATCAATTGCATCAGGTCCGACCAATCGTCGGCCTCCTCGTTCGACTGCTTCTCAAACATCGTCCGGTACGCTTCTTTGTCGTCGCCCTTGTCTTCCAACGTCGCCGGCAACTCAGCCTTATAAAGATTCCCCGTGCTGTTGGCTTTTCCATACCAGTTCTCCAGGAAATCCCCGTTCACAATCTCGCCTAGAAAATACAAACCCCAGTAAGTGCCGTTCACATACAGCGCCGCGTAGTTCAATCGCGGCCCCGGAAAGCCCGCCGCCAACGCGATATCGTAGTAGGCCTTCTCCCGCACCATGCTCGGATCGTTCCACCCGTTGTTCAGGTTGAACGAAGCCATCCCCTCAATCTTCTGCCCCTTCACGAATTCGTTCAGCTTGATGCGGAACGGCTTCTTCTTCGTCGTCGCGCCACGATACGAACTGTTCCCCTTGAACCGCACACCAATGCGCGAATACTTCCACCGCCCCCACTCAATATCGGCCTCGATGTAAGGCACATCGTCCGCATTCTGCTCGAAGTTGGCCGTTAACTGCTCGTACCAGTCGGCTTGCTTAAACGTGAGCTTGATCTCATGTACTTCGTCTCGGTAAAAGGCGCTGTGGCCGGGCGCCGATTGCGCCATCGCGCACCCCGCCGCCAACCAGGCCGTGAATAGGAGTTTCCGCATACCCTCCCTTCAACGAAGTCCATTTCAGAAGGGTTACAGTCTTTACCAAACCTTTACCAAGCGGCATCGCCACCCGCGCGGGCGCCCGCCCAGTGCCGCCCGCGCCTGCGGCAACCTACTCCGGCCGCCCTCCTAGTTCACCTTCAGTTCCAGCTCGTTCGACTCCTTCCCACTCACCACCACTTTGATCTTTAGCGTGCCCACAGCAGCTACCTCGCCGGCCTCCGGTTCGAACGTCAACTCCGTCGCGCTCACGAACGTGGCCGCCCGCGCCGCTCCATTCACTGAAACCATCGCCCCTTTTACGAAATTCGTTCCCATGATCGTGACCGGCACATTCGCCGAACCCACCGCCACCTGTTCCGGAACCAGCTTCGAGATCTTCGGACCGGAGCCCGCTACGCCTGCCGCGCCCGCTGCGCCCCTTGCGCCAGGCAGCGCATCCGTCCGCGCGTCAGTACCTGAGCTAAACAGCACGTCTGCCATTTGCGTCAGCTTCCCCATTGCCTTATCGGCGAAGAGTCCCGCTAGGAACGCAACCGTCACCACGGAAAACAAACTCGCCGTGTCCACTTTCTCGGCATCGTTCAAGATGTTCGAACGGAACACCAGAAAGATCGCCGCGCCCATCAATCCACCCACCAACGGCCGTGCCAAATAGTAAACTCCCCAACTGCTGCAAAACCTCCGCGATCCCACATACGCGGCAAATGAATTGATGCCATGTAGCAACGCCCCCAGCGCCCCGGCCAGCCATGCCAGTAGCAACAGGTCCCATCCCGATGAGCACTGCAGCGCGCGCCCGCATGAGGGCAACACCAACACCCGCGCCTCGGCCGAATACTCCGGGTTCTTCGTCCGTACCCGCACGCGAATCACGCGCGGCTCATCCACCGTTGCAGGAGCCTTGAATTGTCCCGTCGTCCCCTCTCCCGTTGCCGGTGCATCCCACACCAGGCTCAGGTCCTCTTTCGCTGGCGCTGGCACCGTTCCCGCATCTGTCGCGGGCGGCCCACCTGCCGCTGGCGCCGCACCTGCCGCGGGCGCCGCCGCCGCCAAATTGAGCATCGCCGTAAAGGTCACCTCCGTACCCGGCTGAACCACCTCATACCCCGGCGTCAACGTCAACGTCACCTTCTCGGTCTCCACTACCGATACCCTGGCATGCTCCCGCCCCGCGCCCCCTTCCGGTGCGAAGTCTTTCCTCAGTCCTGCAACACCCGCCGACTCATACCGCCCTTCCTTCAATCCCTCCCATTTCACGTCCGAACTGGCCAGGAATTGCTGCGAGTCTCCCTTCTTCAGCGTCACCACCGCCGGCCCAGCCACCACCGGGGTCGGCTTCGCCGGTTGATCTCCCGGCCACAATCTCTTGATGCCAAAACCGCACAACAAAACCAACACCACCAGATACACCCAGATCAGCGGAATCCAAGTGTGTGCCGCCACCGTCTCTAACGTTGCCCCTACCACCGTTCCGTCTTCGGCCGTCGCTCTCACCAAGTACTTCCGGCCAAACAGAATCCAGGATTCGGCCTTATAAGTGCCACCCTCAACGCCGCCCGGCGCATTCGTATTCCACTCTTTGGCCGCAACTTCTTTGCCGTCTTGCAAGAGCAGAAATCGGACTTCCTCATTGGAAGTTACCGCCGCATGTCCCGGTTGAATCTCAAATGGCATAGTCTCTCCTCGCATCGCTCGCGGAAATGAATCGTGAGTGCCGGCGCAACACCAGCTAATTGGCCAAGCGCAATTCCCAGCTATTTGGTGCCAAACGATTCCCCCCCTACACGCCCCGGGCGCTACAATACAATCTCCACCCGTGGCCGTCGCCACCCTGTTCGCCGACATCGCCCTCCCCCTCCCTCTCGACCGGCTGTTCCCTTACCGCGTCCCCGCCCCGCTCGCCGCCCCCCCCCTTCGCCGCCCCCCCCCCCCCGCCCCGCGCCGACCCCCCCCCCCCCCCAGCCTCCC
>CAYUZM010000552.1:0-4608 GCA_964449665.1 uncultured Solibacteraceae bacterium | reverse complement strand
GATCGCTCCGTCCGGAGCGGCGATTCCGGAAGCGGCGAGCCTGACGGCACAAGCCTCGTCCTCGATTCGGCGAACCGACGCTTTATGGTGGGCCCCGTCAGCATGGTGGACCCCGCCGGCGCGGTGGGCCCCGCCGGCGCCGCTTTGGCCGGAGATACCGTGCTGCTCACGCCGGCACTGTTCGAATTTTATGTTCGCCAGTATGACCCGGCGGAGTATCAGCGCTACGTTCGGAGCCGGAACGTGCTGCGTGGACAGGATCCAATGGTTCGGATCGCTCCGCCGGACGCGGAAAGCTTTCATGCGGCGGCGCTCGATCAGGTCCCGAACGTTCTCCTGTTTCCACGAAGCGAGCATCTGTTCCGGCCCGGATCGAAATCGCATTCCGGCGAGATCGATTCCGCTTGGCGCCGTGTACAGACCGTCCTCAATGCTCTGGGAACTGAGCCCAATCGAAGCGAGCTTCCGCATCTGGCTACCCGGGAGGAGGTTTACCGGCACTTTCGGAGGTCCGCCGAAAAGGTGTCGGTTGCCCTTGAAACCGCCGGCTTCGAGTACGCCGCTAGAACTGGAAGTAGATAAACGGAGTGATATCCAGGGGCGCCAACAGCAGGATCGCCACTATCGAGAAGGCCAGGAAAGCAGCCACCCTCGGATCGGATGCCGGGTACGGCGGCATCGCCATGCGATACCGCCGCCCGGCCCTTACCAGCAGGAAGGCCGCCATCGCCAGTACCGCCGGCCAGTAAATCCACACCATGCCGGCGGAATCGAGAAACGTGAGTTTCATCCCGATGCGGTACGTCGTGCCCCACGACTTGGACCGGAAGAAAACCCAGGTTCCCGATACCACGACAAAACAAGCCGCCATCCTCAGCCAGGCCCGGGCCGACGTCCACGGCGACGGCTCGGGCTTGCTCCAGAGCCGCTGCTCGACCGCAAGATAGATGCCGTGCAGGGCTCCCCAGACCACGAAGTTCAGCCCCGCTCCGTGCCAAAGCCCTCCCAGTAACATAGTGAGCACCAGGTTGGCCGTGGTGCGCGCCGGCGCCCGGCGGCTTCCTCCAAGAGGAATGTAGAGATAGTCCCGTAGCCACGTCGACAGCGAAATGTGCCACCGGCGCCAGAATTCCGTGATCGATTGTGCGGTGTAGGGACGCGCGAAATTAACCGGAAGTTCGATGCCCAATATTCGAGCGATACCCGTTGCCATGTCCGTATAGCCGGAAAAGTCGCAGTAGATCTGTATCGAGTACGCGAAAATCGCCAGCCAGACCGTAGCCGGCGAAAATACTTGGGGAGATTGATACACGCGATCGACGAATATCGCCACCGTATCCGCGACCACCATCTTCTTCAACGCGCCCATTGCGAATATCTGCATTCCCGCCGAGGCGTTCTCGATCGACAGCGTAATTCTTCGCTCGATCTGCGGAAGAAACTGTTGAGCCCGCATGATGGGCCCGGCGACAAGCCGTGGGAAAAACGTGATGAATACGGCGTAGTCGAGCAGAGAGCGCGCCGGCGGAGTCGCCCGCCGGTATACATCGATGACATAGCTGGACGTTTCGAACGGGTAGAACGGGTGGCCGTTCGGTATTGTCAGTTCAATCACCTCGACGCGGCCGCCGAATAGCCCCGCCAGCCGGTTCAGATGGTACAGAAAAAAGCCGAGATATTTGAATGTAAAGAGCAGTCCCAGGTTGAGCGCTACACTCGCGGCGAGCAGGAGCTTCCGATTGCGGGCGTGCCGCGAGCGATGCAGTATTCCCGCGATCGAATAGTCCACGGCGGTGATGGTGGCCAAAAGAAACAGGAATCGCCAATCAAACCAGGCATAGAACACCCCGCTCACCGCCAGCAGCAGCACGCGCCTGCCCATGTCCCCGCGCACCACGGCCATCAACGCCAGGAACACCGAAAACAGAATCGCGAAGGGAACCGAAATGAAACTCATCTCAGGAGGTTTCCAAGTTCGTCGGCGAGCATGCGCGCCACAATGGCGTGTCCGGCGACGTTCAAATGCCCCCCACCCATCGGTGTGTTGTAAAACGTCCGCGGATCGTGGCCCGCTTCGCGGCTTCTCAGAAGTTCCCCGGAAGGATCTAGGAACCGCCACGGCAAAACCCGCCGCAGTGCTGGAAACGCCGGATTCGTGTGGGCCGGAGCATAGGGAGCATAGGGAAGCCGGAGCAAAATGACGGGCGTTTCGCCGGCGGCCTCTCGCAGAAGTTGAGCTTGTAAGCGGATCGACAGACCGGGTTCCAGGCCGGGCGGCGGTGCGGCCGCGGCGCCCTCGGCCCGGTTCCGCGAGAGTTCATACCGGTAGCGTGCATAGTCCACAAGCTGCGAACTCCGGACGAGCCGGTTGAGCAGCCGGACCGCCCGCGGCTCGGGACCGGGTTGCGGCTCTGCCTCGCTGGCATGTGCAACCTCGATGCTCGTTGGCGATCGCACCACGAAATGATTGCCCGCCGTGGGGCCGAACGCGTGAAAATCGAAGTCGTGCTCGTCGATCTGAATCACGATGGCGGCCGGTTGGAAGCGCCGCCGCATCACCGGCACCAGCCATACATAATCGGCCATCGACAAACCGGAACGGCCGAAGTTGCGCAGATCCGCTGGAATGCCCCGCCCGTGTAGCAACGTCTCGGCAACGGAGACGTACTTGTCGCGGTCGTCGACTTGGAAAGCCTCGGTATGGGAATCCCCCAACACGATCACCGTTCGCCCGTTCGAATAAGGTGTCGCAATCTCGCCGTCGGCAACGAAGTGCGTTTCGCCAAAGCCCTCCGCGCCCCATCGAACCGTGGTGCCCGCGGGTATGACCCGGCCAAGTTCCGGAACGATTCGAAAGTCCCGGCGGCGGCTCAGTGCGAGCGCGCGAATTGCAAGCTCACCCAGCAGTAAGACCGCCAGAACGCCCGCCGCGGACTTCCATATATAAGACCTGCGTGTAGTCATGGCCGCCCGGCGCGCGCCGGATGGATGGGAACGTCGAGGAGCACCATTGGATCGTCTGGTCGCTCGCGCCAGCGGCTCGGATCGACATAAGTACGCGCCGTAACGAAGCGTACGCGGCGAGCCTCGGCCCCCCAGGGAGCGCCACCGGCGAGTACGCCCCACACCGCGCTGAGTTGCCGGTCCCGCCGCTGGCGATCGCGATTCTCCAGGATACGCTGCAGCAGGTTGTTCCAACGATTCCCGAACGTATCGCGATAATCGTCCGCCTGAATGATTCGCACCGAGCCGTCCGCCAGCGTCGCCTGAATTTGTAAAGTGCGCAGATGGTCGTTGGCCAGTCCATCGAACGGTGGGTAACAGGCGAACGGCCATCCATCCACGATCCGCCTCGCGCCTGCGGCGGCGCTCCCCATCACGAGCATTGCGCCAATCGCGATTACCGCCGCCGCCCGCGCCTCCGGAATGTGAAGTTGAGGCAAGGCCGCAAGCTTGTGCCGTCCAAAGGGGGCAATGCGCTCCGCGATCTGTCCCCACGGAGCGAAAATGACATAGCAATTCCGCAGGCTCTCAAAGTGGATGTTCATCACCCAGCCCGTCATACCGTGAAAGCCAAGTCCCAGGATGGCCGCGGCGTATCGCAGCCGCCGGCCCAACAACAGAAATAGAAATGAGATCTCGAACAACATGGTGGATAGCGCTCCAGCCTTCTATAGCAGGGGGTAGCGATCGTAGCGAATCGGTGGCAGCCAATCGCCGTACAGCTTCCATTCGCGATGCATCGTGTGAAGGGGGTTGTCAGAAAGCGCCGAATCCAGCCCCGACCGGCCAATTTTCCAAAGTCCGGGAAAAAGGTAGATTATACCCATCAGGATCATGGCGAAGGCGAGAGGCGTTCCATAGCGGAGCGACGGCGCCGATCGAGGACCGCGCAAGCCGCGCAGCCTCCGGATGAGCGCATCCAGCGACAATGCGTCGCCACAGGGAGAAGCCGCCAGGAGCAAGGCGAACCAGACGACGTGGTGGACGTGGTCCACTTTCCCGTACCACTCCAGGCGCCCCCAGGCGAACAGGAACATCGCGGCGGCAACGGCGGCCGATGTACGACTGAACAGGCCCAGCATCCCGGCAATCGATGCGCACTTCATGATGCGGCCGCACCATGCGATCGTTGCCGGGGCGGCGGTGTGCGGCGGCCACGCCGCGAGTCCGCTGCTTTCCGGGAATCCCGTCTGCGGCGGGAACTGCAATTCGTCGGGCAGAGAAGCGATACGGACGATATAGCCAAAGTAGGCAAGATCGTACATCTGCCAGAACACAACGATTCGGAAGAGGGCGAGTTCCAGCGCACTGCGCTTCTGGTTGACAAGATCCGAAACCGCGGAGAGAAATCGTCGTCTCTCGATCGCCGCCACGGCGGCCAGACATACGGCGGTAACGGCAAGCAGGTACCGCGAAACTTGCACGCGCCGCGTCAGCGCTGCGTCGGGATAGACAACGGAACCCGTGAAATCGAGCGCCGCCAGGAGCCATCCGGGTGCCCGGTTGACCACTTCCCCAACCCGGAACCACCACCATAAAGTACAAAGTGCGAAGAGTGCGGCCCGCCACAAAAACCCGACCGCGAGAATGAGCCGGCGGTTTGTT
>CAYUZM010000551.1:0-4609 GCA_964449665.1 uncultured Solibacteraceae bacterium | reverse complement strand
GGCGAACGTCCACACAAGCTGCCAGTTTGAGAGTGCCGTACCGCCGCCGTTCGAGATCGTGACATCGGCCGTGAAACCAGAGCCCCAGTCGTTTCGATTGACGTAGTTGACCGCGCAGCTGAACGTCGCCGGTGGTGGCGGTGGTGGCGGTGGAGTGACGGGCGGCGTCACCGTCGACCCGCCACCCAACGCGAACTGGATGGTCGCCAATTTCGTCTGCTTGGCCTGTTGGACGGTGTACCAGTCGTCCGCAAGAATGCCGCCGGTATCGCCCGAGTTCGGATTCCAGCTCCAGAAAGTCCAGTGGAACCCGCTCTCGCCGGTGCCCAAATAGTTCACAATCGCGTTGAACCACTGCTGGTCGGAGGTGGTCTGCAACTTGGTGCCGAATTCGCCCAACAGCACGGGTGCGATATTGTTCTTCTTCAGATATCCCCAGTGCCGATCCCAGATATCGACGAGGTTATTCGGATAGGTGGGAAGCGAGAAGTAACTCTGCGGATACACGGAGGCGGGGTAGTCGTGTGCCGAGTAGACGACCCGGTTCGGCAGGGTCAACTGCACTGGAGCCGCGCCCGCGCCCATCAGGTTGCCACCCCACCAGTAGTAGCTTCCGTTGTGGGCTTCAACGCCCTCGACGATAATCAGCCACTCCGGACTTACCGCCAGAATCGCGTTTCCCGCCCGCTTCGCCGCAAGCCGCCAATCCACTGCCGTGTTCCCGCAGCCCCAGCACGCGGCGCCGTGCGGTTCATTATGCAGGTCCGCACCGACTACGGTGTCGTTTCCGGCGTAGCGTCCAGCCAGCATCTGCCAGTCCGAGATCCACCGGGTTTCCGGGTAGGCACTGGTGTACCAGAGTTCCGATTGTCCGCCGGCATCCGGGCGGTGGCGATCGAGGATCACCTTCAAGCCCAACTGCCCCGCATACGCGACGACTTTATCCATGATCTGTAGCCCGGTCAGGCCGGCCAGATCCTGATTCTTGCCGAAGTCGATTCCGTTCGGGACGCTGCCCGGGTTAAAGAGCTGGTTTGAGTACGGCAGGCGAATCGTGTTGTATCCCAGACTCTTCATCTGGTCCATCATTTCTTTGTAGCCGCGCGCCCACAGCCCATGCGGTGCGTAATTGCCGGTTTCCAATCCAAACCAGTTCACGCCGGCGATCCGGACGGCTTTGTTGCTCGAGTCGACAATTTGACTGCCCTGGGTACGCCAACCTGCCGCTGACACCTCCGGGCCGTAAGAGAGGGATATGAGGACCGCCAGACAAAGGCCGCGGACCAGGGGATTTTGGGAAGAACTCTCCGAGTGCCTAAAGAGCATGTGTCCTAGATCGGCCAGACACCAATCTGGCATTGTAAGGATTTGTCCTTAGGCGTGCGACGCGGACACCTTGCCTGATGGGACGTGATCACGCGACGTACTTCTCCGTTCCACCGAATATCGGGAATCGTTGCCTCGCGCAGCCCGCGTCCGTTCTCAGCCGTGGCCCATCCCGCCTCCATTGCCAACTGCGAGGAAGCCACCCTGCGCCGTGACGGTCATTCCCTTGCCCTGCCTGCAGGCGCGTGATGAACTTCCGCCGGTGCCGCCGCTCAATCGAAACCGCTCCGCGCCTCAGGCGTCGATGCACGACTCCGCACGCATCGACGCATACCGCTCCACGATCTCATCCAGAATCGCATCGAGCGTGCGCGTGAGCCGCCAGTTGGGGAAGTGTTCGCGGATCTTGGTGAGGTCCGACAGGTAGCAGATGTGATCGCCCGTGCGCGCCGAGTCCGAGTACGTGTATTCGAGCCGGTGGCCCCTGGCGGCAAGCGCCGAGATGGTCTCCAGAATTGAAATGCCATTCGCCCGGCCGCCGCCCAGGTTGTATACCTCGCCCGGCCGCGGATTGCGAAAGAACTCCAGGAACAGTTGAATCACGTCGTAGGCGTGAATCTGATCGCGAACCTGCTTGCCCTTATAACCGTGGATCGTGTACGGCACGCCGTGCACCGCGCAGCGCACAATGTAGTTCAGGTACCCGTGCAATTCCACGCCCGCATGTTGCGGCCCGGTTAGGCACCCTCCGCGAAAAATCCCCACTGGCATCCCAAAGTAGCGGCCATACTCCTGGCACAATAGGTCGGCGGCGGCCTTTGAAGCCCCGAAGAGCGAGTGCAGACACTGGTCAATGGACATGTCCTCGCCGATGCCGTCGCGCCCACCGGAATAGTCCCAGCGCGTGTCGAGTTCGGTCAGCGGCAACTGGTTCGGCCGGTCGCCGTAGACCTTGTTCGTGCTCATAAAGCAGAATGGCGACTCGGGCGTATGCATGCGCGCCGCCGCCAGCAGGTTCAACGTGCCCGTCGCGTTCACGTCGAAATCCTCGTAAGGAATCGCCGCCGCCTTGTCGTGCGAAGGCTGCGCCGCCGCGTGGACGATAAAATCCGGCCGCTCCTCGCCCAGCAGCGCGGCCACTCCCTCGCGGTCGCGCACGTCAAGCGAGTAGTGTCGGTAGCGTCCACAACTTGCCAACAGCCCGTCCACGACCGGCCTTGTCGTTCCCCCGGGACCGAAAAACCACGCACGCAGGTCGTTGTCCACTCCCGTGACATCCCAGCCCTCGCCGCATAACACGCGCGCGCATTCCGAACCAATCAGCCCACCCGATCCCGTAACAAGTGCCCTCATTCGCATACGACGTGCCGCCACACCGGGAAAGCTCTCCCTTCTCTTCTCCCCTGAGAGTTTTCCGATGACCTCGGCCACTAGTACTCTGAGCCACGCCAACGTTCATGCCCAGCCCCGACTTCGACCAGACCCATCCCCCGGCACGGGAACGCCCGGCGCGGGAAGGTATCGTCCAACTCCTCTATAACGAGTCGCCCGATGCTTGGCGGCGCATTCTCTACGTAGCCGGACTCGCTGGCATCGGCAACGCCGCCGTTCTGGGCATCATCAACAAAGGCGCGGCCATGGCATCCGATCAGGGCGGCATGGCCGGACTTCGGCTTCTCGCCCTCTTCGGTCTGGCCATCGTGGCCTACTACCTCGGCAAGCGCTACGCCCTGATCCGGGCTTCGGTTATCGTCGGGCACCTGGTCAAAAACACCCTCCAGCGCGTCGCCAACAAAATCCGCCATTCCGAGCTCGAACTGGTGGAAAACCTTGGCCGCGGCGAGCTATACACCAAGATCACGCAAGACATGACCCTGGTGTCGCAATCCGGACTCATCATGGTCAACGCGGCCCAGCAGTCGTTCGTTCTGCTCTTCTGTCTCATCTATATCGCCTGGCTCTCGATCCCGGCGTTTCTGGCCACGGCCGCCGTGATCGGCATCGGCACGCAGATCTACTTTCGCCACGCGCAGCGCATGGGCGCGCTGATGGCCCGCCTCAGCCTTCGCGACGCCGAAATGGTCGACACCCTGGCCCACATGGTCGACGGCTTCAAAGAGATGCGCATGAATCACCGCAAAAGCAACGCCGTGTATGGACGCTTTCGCGGTGTCTCCGAATCGGCCTGCGACGTGAAAATCGATACCCAGATCGGCTTCTGTGTCGACATCATGTTCTCCGACCTCTCCTTCTACCTCCTGCTCTCCGTGGTGGTATTTCTCCTGCCGCGCTTCGTCCCCATGTATGGCGACGTCGTGCTCATGACCACCGCCGCCATTTTGTTCATCATCGGCCCGCTCCAGATGGTCGTGCAGGCCGCGCCCGTCTTCGAGCGCGCCAGCGCCGCGCTTGCCAACCTGAAGAGCCTCGAATCGCGCCTCGACCGCGCCATGAAAGCGCCGCCCACCGCCCGCCCCCGCACGCCCAGGAACTTCGAAAACTTCCAAAGCATCCGCCTCGAGAGCGCCTGCTTCACCTACGGAAGCGATGAAGGCATCGAAGGCGGCTTCTCCGTCGGCCCGCTGGAAATGAACATCGAACGCGGCGAAACCGTCTTCATCGTGGGCGGAAACGGCAGCGGTAAAACCACCATGATGAAGCTCCTCTGCGGCCTCTATCTGCCCCAGCGCGGCGCATTGCGCGTGGATGGCGAACCGCTCGGCTGGCACAGCGTCCAGGGTTACCGTGAGCTGTTCAGTATCGTATTCGCCCAGTTCCACCTGTTCGACCGTCTCTACGGTTTGGAGCAAGCCGACCCGAAATTGGTCGAAGAGATCCTGATGGAGTTGGAGATCGCCGGCAAAACGCGCTTCGAAGACGGGCGCTTCACCGAACTGAACCTCTCCACCGGCCAGCGCAAACGCGTGGCGCTCGCCGTCTGTCTGCTCGAGGATAAGCCCGTCGTCCTGTTCGACGAATGGGCCGCCGACCAGGACCCCCACTTCCGCAAGTATTTCTACGAAGTCGTGCTGGCCCGCTTGAAGCGCCAGGGCAAGACCGTCATCGCCGTGACCCACGACGACCGCTATTTTGGCGTCGCCGACCGCGTACTGAAGATGGAATATGGAACGATCGTCGAAGAGAAACTCGCCGGCCGGTAGCTCCGCACTGTCCGATCCGCCGCCGGATCGCAACGGCTCGGGCACCGCTCCGCCCGGCACGGCCTCATCCGGCATGGCCTCATCCGGCATGGCCTCATCCGGCACGGCTCCGCCCGGCATGG
>CAYUZM010000550.1:0-4610 GCA_964449665.1 uncultured Solibacteraceae bacterium | reverse complement strand
CTCCAGCGGCGAAAACCCCGCGCCCCCCAAGTGCCACTTCCCCACGCTCGCCGAAACATAACCCGCCGGCGGCAACGCCCCGGCCAGCGTCGTTTGCTCCAGCGCCAGTTCCGTCTTCGTCCTCGGACACAACGCCTTTGCCGTCGGCCACTGCTTCCGCCCCGCAATCCAATCCGTCACACCCGACCGCACCGGATACTGCCCCGTCAACACGCTCGCCCGCGTCGGCGAACACACCGGGCACGCCGCATAGCCGTTGGTGAACCGTACAGACTCCCGCGCGAACTTGTCCAAATTGGGAGTCTCGTAAAACGTGCTCCCGTAGCAACCCAAATCCCGCCACCCGTAATCGTCAATCAGGATCACAACGATGTTCGGCGGCCGCACCCCGCGCCCTTGCGCGCCAAGGGCCGCGCCCCCGGCCAGCACCGCACCTGTTCCTAACGCCCCACTCGCGCACCGCGCCCCGCCCGCGCCGATTCCCGCGCCCGCCGCCAGCAACTCCCGCCGCGTCCACGTCCCGTTCCTCTTCTTCATAGCTTGAAAAAAATCCTTCTCCGGTATAACCACACGCACACATAAACCTGAAACGCCACCACCGCGCACGAGGCCAGCGCCTTCCCCCACGCCCCCCACCATTCGATCGGCCAACCCAGCAACGCCGCCGCCGCGCGCTCCATCCACCCGTGCAACATCTCATGGAACAGGTAAATGAAGATCGAGTTCGCCCCCACAATCGCGCCCACCATCGCCCACCGCTGCAGCCGCTTCACATCGCAAAGGTAATAGAACGCCGCCAGCACCCACAACGTGATCCCCGTGCTCGCAAACGCGAACGAAGCCGTCCAGATCTTCTTGTTCACCGGAACCACGGCCCCCAGCGCCAACCCAGCCGCCAGCGCCACCGCCCCCCAAACCGCCAGCGCCCCCAGCGTCGCTCCGTCCGTCCGCCAGCTCTTCATCACCCAGCCCGCCATCATGCCGAAAATCGTGTTCGCCGCCGACGGGACGCAAGTCACGGTCGCATATCCGCCGCCCCAGTTCTTGCCAAGCCAAGCTCGATCCCGCCACCACCCCGGGTTCGCGTTCTGCTCATACGGACCCACAATCCCCTCGCCCGCCGTGAAGTTGTAAAACGCCCAATGCGCCCCCAGCAACCCCAGCGCCGCCCCCATCTGCACCCGCCATCCACGGTCCAGCACCAGGTACGCCACCAGATAGGTGAACGACAACTGCCCAAGGACATTGATGAGATCGATATTCGGCCGCCCGGCGCTAATCGTCCGCGCCACAATCCCCCAAAGCAGCAGCAGCCCGCACCGCTTCAGCACGTGCCCCAGAATCTGCCGCTCGCTCTCCCCCGCCGCCCGCCGCTTGTCGATCGCCCATGGCATCGACGCGCCCACGATAAACATAAAGAACGGCTGAATCAGATCCCAGGCGTTAAACCCATGCCACACTGCATGGGTGAACTGATATTCCACCGGAGCGATCCACGGAATCTCTTTCAAGTGGTGCAGACCGAATGCGTTTGAAAACATCCAGATCATCGTGAATCCGCGAAAAGCGTCAATCGAAAACACCCGCGCCGTTTCAGCCCTCGACGGCAATGGCGCAGATACGGGAGGCGAGGCGACGGCAGCCATTGGACACGTATTATATAGGCCGCAAGCGCCGTCCACCCCATCCTTCGCCGCGCCCCCATCGACTCCCCGTCGCGAAGGCCGTGCGGGTAGCACCCGCGCGGGCCGTGCAGATAGCACCCGTGCGGATAGCACCCGTGCGGGTAGCACCCATGCGGATCGACACGGCGCGGCCGGCGCCCGGAGACTTCCGGCCTAAACCTTTCCATTAGGTCCGCCGATAGTCAACTGAGTTTTAGGACGGGAGACTACCGTGGAAACGCAACTGTTGTACGTACTGAGTATCGTAATGGCCGTCGGATTTGGCTACTTCGTCGCCTCGACGATGTTCCGTGGCGAACGCAATAGCCTCATCAACCAGGGCCGCCAGGCCGCCGACGCCGAGCGGGCCGAGCTCGAAGAGCAGGTAAAGCTCCATCAGACCCGCGTCGCCGAAATTGAGAAAGAGCGCGAGCAGGAACGCGCGTCGATCGATAAGTTGCGCGACGAGAATGCGAAGCTCCACGTCCTCCACAGCGAAGCCGACGAACGCGTGGCCGAAGCCCGCCGCTCCACCGAAGAGCACTGGCAGACCATCGTCGCCGAAGCCCGGCTCGCCACTGGCGAACGAACCCTGGAATCCGCCGACGACGACAACCGTCCCACTTACGAACAGCTCGAACAGGCCGTTGCCGAAGCCCGCCGCGCCTCCGACGAGCAATGGCAGCAGATCACCGCGGAACTCCGCAAGGAAGCCGCGATCGAACTCACCGCCGCCGAAGCCGGCTGGCAAGCCAAGATCGACGCGCTCACCGCCGAACTCAAGGAAGCGCGTGAACAGACCACCGCCGCCGCCGCTCCCGCCGAATCCTCAACCGGACACGCGCAGGCCGCCGAACTCCTCGCCGCAGCCGAAGCCGATTGGCAAGCCAAGATCGACGCACTCACCGCCGAACTCAGGGAAGCACGCGAACAGGCCGCCACCGCCGCTCCCGCCGAATCCTCACCCGGACACGCACAGGCCGCCGAGCTCCTCGCCGCAGCCGAAGCCGATTGGCAAGCCAAGATCGACGCGCTCGCCGCCGAACTCAAGGAAGCGCGTGAACAGGCTCAAGCGCGCGAACAGGGCGCCACCAACGCCGCTCACACTTCTCAGGAAACCGAAGCGGTTTGGCAGGCCAAGCTCGACGCCCTTGCCGCCGAACTGAACACGACCCGCGAACAGGCCGAAGCCTCCGCCACACTCCATGCCCGCAATGAGGCCGAAGCCGAGCGCAAGCAGACGGCGGAACTCCTCGCCGCCGCCGAGGCCAGCTGGCAGGCCAAGTTCGACTCCCTCACGGCCGAGCGCAACAACGCTCGCGAAGAGGCCGCCGTTGCCGCCGCCACCCACGCACGCAGCGAAGTGGAAGCCGAACGCGCGCAAGCCGCCCAGCGCCTCGCCGAGGCCGAAGCCGCTTGGCAATCCAAACTCGACGCCCTGCACGCCGAACTGATCGAAGCCCGCGAACAGGCCGCCGCCGTTGCCGCCGCCGTCACCACCGCCGCGCCCTTGCAGGAAGCCCCACGCCAGGAAGCCCCGGCGCCGCAGGCTCCCAGTTACGATTCCATGCTCGAAGCCTTCCGGTCGGTCGCCGCCGAAGCGCTCCACGCCAATAATGAAAAGTTCCTCGACCTCGCCCGCGTCGCTCTCGATCGCATCCAGGAAACGTCGCAGCCCCAAACCGCGGGCTATTCGAGCGCGGTGAACGAGCTCATCGATCCCATCCGCGAAACGCTCGCCAAAGTCGACAACAACCTCGGCCAGATGGAACGCGAACGCCAGAATGCTTTCGCCAATCTCACTGACCTCGTCAACAACCTCATCCAGCAAGGCCGCGATCTGCGTCAGGAAACCACCGGCCTCGCCCGCGCCTTGCGTCCCGCCAACGCCCACGGCCGTTGGGGCGAGTTGCAACTGCGCCGCGTCGTCGAACTCGCCGGCATGCTCGAACACTGCGACTACGAAGAACAACCCGCCGCCGAAAACGCGAACGCCGCCCAGCAGGTTCTCCGGCCGGAGATGGTCGTCCATCTCCCCAACCATCGCGACATCGTCGTCGATGCCAACGTCTCGCTCTCGGCATACCTGGAATCGCTCGAAGCCGTCGATGAGAACGCCCGCGCCGAGAAACTCCGCGAACACGCCGCCGGCGTCCGCGCGCACCTGCAGCGCCTCTCCGGTGGAGCCTATTGGAGCCAGTTCTCCTCTACGCCCGAATTCGTGGTCGCCTTCCTCCCGAGCGAAACGGTGTTCAGCGCCGCCCTCGAACAGGATCCCGCGCTCATCGAATTCGGCGCCGAGAACCGCGTCATCCTCGCCACGCCCACCACTCTCATCGCGCTCCTCAAGGCCACCGCCTACGGCTGGCAGCAGCAACAGCTCGCCGACAATGCCCGCGCCGTCAGCGAATTGGGCAAGACGCTCTACGACCGCCTCGCCAACTTCACCGGCCATATGGACGACCTCCGCCGCAACCTCGAGCGCAGCGTCGATAGTTACAATCGCGGCGTCGCCTCCTTCGAATCGCGCGTCCTGATGAGCGCCCGCCGCTTCCACGAACTGGCCTCCCTCGACGCTCCCGAAATTCCCGCGCTCGATCCAGTGGAAACCCTCCCGCGTTCGCTCCATGCGCTCGAATCCGCCACGGTCTCCGACGCGCCACGGCCCGCTTCCATCCCCGCCCCCACGCACCGGCAGGCCACCATACCGGTGCCCGTGCTCTCGTCCGCGGAGTCCGCCGAACAAGCCGAGGTGCCCGTCATCGAGCTGCCCATCGTGCCGCCCATGGCCCCGGTCATCGTCTGCGAACCGCGCGTGGTCAGCGAAGCCCACATCGTCTCCGAACCACGCGTCGTGCGCGAGCCCAACTTCGTCAACGAAGACGAATCGGTCATCTCCTAAGCCATCTCATTCGCAAACTGCAAGAGGGGCCGGCGTCATTCCCG
>CAYUZM010000549.1:0-4618 GCA_964449665.1 uncultured Solibacteraceae bacterium | reverse complement strand
ACCTATTCGATCTCGGCGGCCGAGGGCCAGCGCGTGGGGTTATCCACCTCCACCACCTCGCCGCCGCGCAGCGTCACCAGGTAACGCACGCCGGGCGCGGTGGTGATGAGGTCGATCTTGAACTCGCGCTCCAAGCGCTCCTGCACGATCTCCAGGTGCAGCAGTCCGAGAAAGCCGCAGCGGAAGCCGAAGCCGAGCGCGGCCGAATTCTCCGGCTCGAAGTTGAACGCCGAATCGTTGAGACGCAGCTTTTCCAGAGCGTCGCGAAGCAGGCCGTGCTCGCTAGACTCCACCGGGTAGAGCCCGGCGAAGACCATCGGCTTGATCTCTTGAAATCCCGGCAGCGGTTCAGTTGCGGGATTCTTGTCGTCGGTCACCGTATCGCCGATTTGCGCATCGGAGATGGTCTTCATGTTGGCGAAGAGGTAGCCGACCTCGCCTGCGGTCAGTTCGTCCGTGGGAATCGCTTTCGGCGACTGGTAGCCCACGCCTTCCACTTCATGCACGCTGCCGTTGGACCAGAGCCTGATCTTTTGCCCGAGGCGGATCTTGCCGTCGATGACGCGCAGCAGCGTGATCACGCCACGATACGGATCGAACCAGGAATCGAAGATGAGCGCACGCAGCGGGGCGTCCGGATTTCCCTTGGGCGGCGGCACCTTGTGGACTACGGCCTCTAGAATCTCCTCGATTCCGATGCCCTGCTTCGCACTGGCCAGCACGGCCTCGGACGCGTCGAGACCAACCAAAGTCTCGATCTGCTCGCGAATCTTGTCAGGCTCGGCCGAGGGCAGGTCGATCTTATTGATGACCGGAATGATTTCCAGGTTGTGATTCAACGCCAGGTAGGTGTTGGCGAGCGTCTGCGCTTCCACTCCTTGCGTGGCGTCCACCACCAGCAACGCGCCTTCGCAGGCCTGCAGGCTGCGCGAAACCTCGTAGGTGAAGTCCACGTGGCCGGGCGTGTCGATCAGGTTCAGTTGGTACGTAACGCCGTCCTTGGCCTTATAGAGCAGACGGACCGCGTGCGCTTTGATCGTGATGCCGCGCTCGCGCTCGAGGTCCATCGAATCCAGGACCTGAGCCATCATTTCGCGTTGGGAAAGGGCGCCAGTGACTTCCAGCAAACGGTCGGCGAGCGTACTCTTGCCGTGATCGATGTGCGCAATGATAGAGAAGTTGCGAATGAGCGATGGATCCATGAGTTAGAATGAAGCGATAGAAACGGGGTTTCCCCAATTATCCCATAGGCGGCTGAAAGCCCCGAATTTCCGGGCCGAATCTCCGCGGTTCTGATATGTCCCATTCCATAATCGAAGGCCACCTCAACGCGAGCGGTCTCAAATTCGCGATCCTCGTCAGCCGGTTCAACAGTTTCATCACGGAGCGCCTCCAGGCGGGCGCACTCGACGCTTTGGCACGCTCGGGCGCGGCCGGCGGCGACATAGAGATCGTCCGCGTGCCCGGTTCCTGGGAGATGCCCGCCATTGCCGCCGAGCTGGTGCGCCAGAAGAAGCACGACGCGCTGATCTGCCTCGGCTGCGTGATTCGCGGCGAGACGCCGCACTTCGACTATGTGGCCGGAGAGGCCGCGAAGGGCCTTGGGCAGTTGAGTCTGCAGCATGGCGTGCCGGTCGCCTTCGGCGTACTCATGACGAACACGCTCGAACAGGCCATCGACCGCGCCGGCGCCAAGAGCGGCAACAAAGGCTTCGACGCGGCGATGACGGCCATTGAGATGGCCAACCTGATGCGGCAGATTCGCTCGCGCGCCTAAACATGCCGTCCCGACAAAAATCGCGCCAGCGAGCGCTGCAGATTCTCTACCTTCTCGACCTGCGTCCGGAAGGTGAAGTGTCCACGTCGGAGGCGATTCGCAGTTTCTTTCTTTCCTTGGGTGACGAAGAGGGCGAGCCGATGCGCGACGAAGACGATTTCGCCGAGCAACTGGTGAAGGGCTCCATCGAGAACAAGGCCGAGATCGACCGGATTATCGTCGCTCACTCGCAGAACTGGCGCATCGAGCGCATGGCCGTGGTGGACCGCAACATTTTGCGGTTAGCCAGTTTCGAAATGCTCAAGCTGGCCACGCCGCCGCCGGTGGTGATTGACCAGGCGCTAGAGCTGGCGGGGAAGTTCTCGTCGCCAGAGTCGCTGAGTTTCCTCAACGGCGTCCTCGACGCGATTCACCACGAGTTATTCAACGGTCCGGCGCCCACGCGGCGGCCCACTATTTCGGAACCCCCGCCAGAAGAATCCTGACGTCCATTACGTTGGTTCGTGTGGGGCCGGGCTTCAGCAGCAGGCCCAGCGGATCGAAGAAGCGATAGGAATCGTTGCGCGCCAGAAAATCGCGCGCGTCCAGGCCTTTTGCTTTCGCCGCTTCCAGCGTGCCGCCATCGGCGATTGCGCCCGCCGCGTCCGTAGGACCGTCCGTGCCGTCCGTGCCTCCGCTCAGCACGCAGACATCGGGCATGCCCGCCAGATCGATGGCTCCGGCAAGCGCGAACTCCTGGTTCCTGCCGCCCAACCCGTCACCGCGAATCGTCACCGTTGTCTCGCCGCCAGTAATGAGGCATGCCGGCTCGGCCAGAGGACGCCGCGCGGCGCGAATCTCCTTGAGGATGGCGGCGTGCATACCGGCCACGTCGCGCGTTTCGCCTTCGATCCTCGTCGAGAGCACCAGCGTGCGGTAGCCCAGCTTGCGCGCCGTAGAGGCCGCCGCGTCCACGGCCAGCGCATTGGAGCCGACGATAAGATTCCGCACGCGGTCAAAAGCGGGGTCGCCGGCCTTTGGCGTCTCGGCCACCTCTCCCGACGCGCCCGCCGTCAGCCGCCGCAGCACGGAAGAGGGAACCTTCTTTGCGATGCCGTAGCCGTTCAGCAGTTGCAGGCAGGCGGCGAAGGTGGTGGGGTCGGGAGCCGTCGGTCCGGAACCGATCGATTCGAGCGAATCGCCGATCACGTCGCTCAGCATGAGCGCAATCACCGTCGCAGGCGCGGCCGCGCGCGCCAGTTGCCCGCCTTTGAAGGTGGAGATGTGCTTGCGAATGGCGTTGATCTCGTGGATATTGGCGCCGCACGCCAACAACAATTTCGTGGTTTCCTGTTTTTCCGCCAGCGTGATGGGCGCAACGGGCGCGGGCGTGAGCGCCGAGGCCCCGCCCGAGATGACGGCGATCACCAGGTCATTCGGGCCCGCCCCATCGGCCAGTTCGACAATCTTGCGCGCGCCGTCCACGCCCGCCGCATCGGGCACCGGGTGGCCGCACTCATGCACATGAATCCGTTTGAGCGGCGCGCCGTGACCGTACTTGGTGTTGATCCATCCCGTATTGATGCGCTTGCCCAGCGCCTTCTCCACGGCCTGGGCCATGGCGGCGCTCGCCTTCCCCGCACCAATCACCAGCACGCGGTCGAACGAATCGAGCGCATAGCGTTTGCCGGCGGCGGTCAGCACATTGCCATCGCGGCGCAAGAAACGCCCTACGGCCTCCACCGGATCGGCCGCGCGCAGCGCCGCCGCGAAGATCTGTTTCGCATGTTTATGCAAGGTGCGATTCATCAGGCCCATAGCGGCAATTCCATCACGCGTCTCAACGTCTCGGCGGTGTCGTTGTCGTCGACGGGCACGCGGAAATCAGACTTGGCATACTCCAATCGGCGTTCGGCGTAAAGGCCGGCGAAGCGTTCCGGATCCTGCGCAAGGGGCCGGTGTGTCTGTCCCGCGATTCTCTCTTTGATCAGGTCCAGTCCGGCGTCCAGCCAAACCGTGAGGCCGGCCTCGTGCAGCATCTCCCGATTGTTGGCCTGCGCGTACGCGCCGCCGCCGAGCGCCAGCACCACCGGCGCCCCGCAGAACACCTGATGGACGCGCGCTTTGAGGGCCTCGTGTTCGATACGGCGGAACTCGGCCTCGCCCTTGTTGGCGAACAGTTCACTGATGGTGCAACCCGCGGCAGCTTCGATATCGTCGTCCAGATCGACAAACGGCCAGCCCAACTCATCGGCGATCAGCCGGCCCATCGTGGTTTTGCCGCTGCCCATAAAGCCTGTGAGGTAAAGCCCCGGCGTGCGCGCTAATTTGCTTCCCATCCGTGCCTTTCAGGTTATGACGGATTGCTCATTCGCCGTGCCGGTATCCCTCGTTCAAGTGCGAAAGGATGGCATCCACGGGCCCCGAAAACACGTTGCGCCAGGCCGCCAGCCAACCGAGGCGGGGAACGATCACGCGCTTCTTGTTCCGCTCCCGCCCGCGCGCGCGGTCGTTGCTCCGGTCCCGCGCTAACTCGTGGCGCCCGCGCCACTTTCGTGAACTAGACTTCACCGGTTCTTCACCGCTCCTGTTGCGGCGGGAATCGCCCTCACCTCGCCCCGTTCGCACGGGGACGCTGTGTAACATGCCCGACGCTCTGTTCCACCAAGAGAACTCAACCAGCGCACCGGACCGTGCGGCGTCGGACTACCGTTTCATCTTCGAACGGGCACCCGAAGCGACCCTGATTCTCGACGCGAACGGCCGGATCCTCGACGCCAACCCGCCCGCGTGCGAACTGTACCTGTACGCGCGCGAGGAGTTCGTCGGTTGCGCCCTGCCCGACGTGACCGACGGGACCGA
>CAYUZM010000548.1:0-4628 GCA_964449665.1 uncultured Solibacteraceae bacterium | reverse complement strand
CGACCCGCAGGGGGACCCCCGCCGAAAAGACCCGCAAAATGTCCGAGAACAAGCGCATCCCCGACCCCGCCAACCAGCGCGACGACTACGCCGGCCGCACCGACGCCATCCGCGAGCAAAAGCAATCCGTCTTCCACGACATGACCCGCCGCGACCTCAAAATCGCCCCGCCCCCCGGCCTCTCCGGCGAAGACCTCCGCAAGTGGAACCAGGAAAAACCCACCGAAGTCGAAACCACCATCGACGGCGTAAAGAAGAAGCTCACCGGCGCCGAACTCGACTCCTGGAAATACCAGCGCTACATGCAGGACTACCTCGCCTGCGTCCAAAGCGTCGACGACAACGTCGGCCGCGTCCTCGACTGGCTCGACTCGAACGGCCTCCGCGAAAACACCATCGTCATCTACACCAGCGACCAGGGCTTCTTCCTCGGCGAACACGGCATGTACGACAAGCGGTTCATGTACGAAGAGGCGTTGCGCATGCCGTTCCTCGTGCGCTGGTCCGGCACCATCAAGCCCGGCTCTACCTCAAAGGCCATCGGCATCAACTGTGACTTCGCGCCCACATTCCTTGACGTCGCCGGCCAGCCCATCCCCGCCGACATGCAAGGCCGCAGCCTCGCGCCCGTCTGGAAAGGCAAGACGCCCGCCAATTGGCGCCACGCCATGTACTACCGCTACTACCACGACCCCGGCGACCACAACACCCGCGCCCACTACGGTATCCGCACCGATACCCACAAGCTCATCTACTTCTGGAAAAAGGACCAGTGGGAGTGCTACGACCTGGTCGCCGACCGCGCCGAGATGCACAACATCTACAACGACCCCAAAGCCCAGAAACTCGTCACCGCCCTTAAGCAACAACTCGCGCAACTCAAGAAGGAGTTTAAGGACGACGACCAGTTCGCCAACGAACAGCCGAAGGAGTCGTCGTATGTGCAGGCTCCGCCGCCGAAACAGAGGTAGATGGAAAAGTATCCACTTAGGCCAACATGGTTTTGGCCCGCACCGCCCGCGCCGCCGCCACGCACGCGGCTCATAATCGCCTTCGTGTTGCTCACTCTGATCCACGCTTGCGGATTCGGACTGACCCGAACTCTTATGGATCGCTATATTTTCCAGACAGCCAACCCAGCACCATTGACGGCACCTCGCATCGTTGGTGATCTGTTCTTCGGCGCGACCATGGCGGCTGTCTTCCTCTTCAGCCTGCGAAAGCGGGTGATCGAGGCCGAGCGCAACCGGCGCTCCTAACCATCCCTGCACGGCACCCTCACACGCTCGTTGTATTGACAACGTGCGCACAAGCGCGTAGCGTGGGTGTTTAGGTCCAAGGAACTACTTACATGGCAGGAACCCAAACGCCCGACTCCACCTCTCGCGGCGAGACGATCAACATCCGCGCCAGCCGCGAACAAAAGGCACTGATCGATCAGGCCGCCAGGGCCGTAGGCCGCAGCCGCTCGGATTTCATGCTCGATACCGTCTGCCGCGAGGCTGAGGCCGTTCTGCTCGACCGCCGCTACTTCCTCCTCTCGGACGAAGCTTTCAGGAAATTCAACGCCATGCTGGACAAGCCGCCCAAGGACAATCCCAAGTTGCGTCGGCTGCTTTCCACGCGTGCGCCGTGGGAATAGTGAGCGGCCAACTCAAGCCACCCGAAAGGCTCTCGCCGGAGCACGACCTTTCTGATTTCAACTCCGGTGAACAGACATTGGATGACTGGCTGCGCCGCCGCGCCATCCAGAACGAGTCCTCAGGCGCATCGCGCACTTACGTACTTTGCGCCGGAAAAAAGGTCGCCGGATACTACAGTCTTGCAGTAGGCGCGGCGGCCCACGCCGATACGTCCGGGCGTGTCAAACGCAACATGCCCGATCCGGTTCCCGTGATGATCCTTGGTCGGCTCGCCGTGGACAAGGCGTTTCAAGGCCAGGGCGTTGGTGTTGGTCTCTTGCGCGACGCCATCCTGCGCACCCTGCAAGCGGCTGAGATCGCGGGCATCCGCGCCCTCCTGGTCCATGCGATCTCCGAAGATGCGAAGCGCTTCTACACGCGCTGCGGCTTCATGCCATCCCCCATCCATCCCATGACCTTGATGATCACGCTGAGTGAGGCTGAAAAGGAGTTCAGCCGTGTGGGGCGGCTATAGAAACGAGCATTCCGCCTGCGTGTCAGCCAGCGCCAACTTATGCTGCTTCTGGAAGATGGATCAGTGGTAGTGCTACGATTTCATCAAAAACCCGACGGAGATGCGCAATATCTACAGCGGCCCCAATGTCCAGAGAAGCGCCGCCGCCCTCAAGCCGCATCTCGCCCAACTCCATAAGGAAGACAAAGACGACGACCAGTTCGCAAGCGAACAGCCGAAGGAACGGTCGTATGCACAGGCGCCGCCGGTGAATAAGTGGTGAGGGCGAGGCAAGGAACATGTATACGTCGTGGCCAATTCCAGGATTATACAGGCGGGAACGCAATGGTAAGCTCAATGCGACTTCCCGTGGATTACTCAACATCCTGAGTCCCACCATCATGTACTTTGTACTTTGGTACATTTCCTTCAGCTTTGTTGACCTGAGTGCCAAGCCCGTGCAAGGCAGATACGACTACGTCGCACTCCTCACAACGCCGATCCTCTGGGTTGCAGGTACCATCTACGCGACAATCCGCCGCGACACACCTATTCTCTTCAGGCTCGCCATGTGGTTCTGGCTACTGTTTCCACCCGCCTACCTTGGTTGGGTCCTGATGCAAATCCGCTCAAATACGCCGCTCCAATGACTTCCACATCTGCGCCGATCTTCGGCAGCCGGCATAACCTGATGATCTTTGTAGAAAACAAATCCGCGCCGGCGCTCGAAAGTTCATATAATTGAAGTTGTAGGCACCAATGTCCAAGACGCTTCATGTCGTTCCCAACGCGGGCCGCTGGGAGGTCCAGCGGGAAGGCCATGAATCGCCGCATGCCTTTGCAACCCAGCGGGAAGCGATCACCAAGGCCAAAGCTATTCTGCGCCGCGAAGGCGCCGGACAGTTGGTCGTGCATGGACGCGATGGCCGAATTGTCCAGCATCATACCTATGGGATGCCGCCCATTCAGGATCCTCCCGGACGGAAATCCGCCGTCATTGAGAAGGCAGTAAGCAAGTTCATACTGAACCGCCTTCACGGTGGCGATCCCATGCCTACCCGTGGCTAGAGCGAGCAACGAAGTCTTCGTGAACTGCCCCTTCGACGCGGGGTACAAGCCGATATTTGACGCAATCGTTTTCGCAATTACCGACCTCGGTTTCGTCGCACGCTCCGCCCGGGAAGAAGATGATGGTGGCGAGTTCCGGCTCGCGAAAATTCAACGGATCATCGAAGACTGCGAGTACGGAATTCACGACATCTCCGCTGTAGAACTCGATCCCATCAACAAACTCCCACGTTTCAACATGCCTTTGGAACTGGGCCTCTTCCTGGGTTGCAAACGATACGGAGCCGACACGCAGCGTTCCAAAGTAACGCTGATCCTGGATACCGAGCCCTATCGCTATCAGAAGTTCATCTCCGACATCGCCGGCCAGGACATCCGCTCGCACGCCAATGATGTGACGACCGTCATCGGAGAAGTGCGATCATGGCTCGCCATTGTGTCGAAGCGCAAGAAACTTCCAGGCGGCAAGGATATCTTCAATCGCTACGCACGATTTCAAAGCGACTTCCCTGCCCTCTGCGCCGCCAGAAAACTGCAATCCGAGGAAGTCACCTTCAATGAGCTTCGTCAGATTATTGTGGCTTGGCTCAGGCTGATCCGCTGAGCCGAGTATATAATTCCCCCAGCCATGCCCACTCCCATCTCCCGCCGCCACCTCCTAGCCTCCACCCTCGCCGCCGCAGGCGTGGCGAAGGCAGCTCCTGCCACCCCCGACCGCCCCAACATCCTCTTCATCTACACCGACGACCACTCCTACCGCACCCTCTCCTGTTACAAGGAAGCCTACCCCTGGGTCCGCACGCCCAACTTCGACCGCCTCGCCGCCGAAGGCGTCCGCTTCACCGCCTGCTACAACGGCGCATGGTGCATGCCCTCCCGCGCCACCATGCTCACCGGCCACTACCAGCACGGCGTCGAATCCATGGGCATGAAGGGCACCTACCCCGACAGCACCTACGATCCCGCCAAGTGCCCCTTCTGGCCCAAAGAGTGGCGCAAACAAGGCTACTTCACCGCCCAAATCGGCAAATGGCACACCGGCCAGGACACCGGCCACGGCCGCGATTGGGACTTCCAAATCGTCTGGAACCGCCCCAAATATCCCGAAACCAGCCAGAATTACTATTACAACCAGCCCATCACCTACCAGGGCGGCAAAACCGAAAACCTCGCACGCTACTCCACCGACCAGTACACCGACTGGGCCTGCGACCTCAGCCAAGGCAATGGGCGCGACAAAGACAAACCCCGGTACCTCTGGCTCTGCTTCGGCGCCGTCCACTCGCCCTACCAACCCGCCCAGCGCCACCTGAAAGAACTCCCCGGCATCGACATCGACACCCCCAAGGACATCTTCCCCCCGCGCCCCGGCAAACCCGATTGGGCGCAGAAGATCAACCAGTGGGATAAGGATGCCAACGGCC
>CAYUZM010000547.1:0-4631 GCA_964449665.1 uncultured Solibacteraceae bacterium | reverse complement strand
GGGCGGATGATGCCTGCCTTGCCGTTGTTCTCGGGAATGTGTTGGATGGGCCAGTCGAGGGTGTCGTAGGTGTCGGTGGAGTGGTCGCCGTTGGTGGGGTTGCGCGGGCCGCGGAGGGGCCGGTTCATGACGTATTCGCCTTCGGAGCCGTACTTGCCGCGCACGTCCTGCATGGCGCGGATGTAGCCGCCTTCGACGATGACGTCGGTGGCGTTGTCGTAGCCTTCGAGCACGGAGGCGAGGCGGGGACTTTCGTTGTGTGAGGTGAGGGCCTTGGCGTCGTAGGGCGTGCGGGTGAGCAGGATGGGGGCGTTGCGCGCGCCTTTGGGAACGAGCACGACGGTGAAGAGTTTGACGCCGTCGCGCATGGGGACCATGACTTCGCGGCGAGTGTAGTCGAACGAAGAAGTGACGGGTGTGAACTGCGCGGGAATTTCGCTGGGCAGCGTGGCGGCGGTTTGCGCAAGCAGCGCCGGGGCTAGGAAGGGGGAGGGAAGGAGAGCGAGAACGAGAGCGGGAAGAAGAGCGGGAATCAGGCGCGAAAGGTTCATCTCGGCGTGAGGATAGCACGCGCGGAAGGCTACACTAGGAAGTTCATGGCTTACCGGTTTCGTCACGCGATTTGTAATGAATGTTTCGTCGATGGGGAGTTCGACGACGTGTGCCGCGCGGTGAAGAAAGCGGGCTATGAGGGGTTGGAGATCGCGCCGTTCACGCTGAGCCCCGAGCCGGCCACGATTCCCTCCGCGCGGCGTAAAGAGGTCTCGCGCATCATGCGCGACGAAGGGCTGGAGTTCGCGGGATTGCACTGGCTGATGGTGGCGCCGAAGGGGCTGCACGTCACCACGAGCGACGTCGCGCTGCGCGAGAAAAGCTGGAGGCACATCTACGATCTAATCGACCTGTGCGCCGATATCGACGAAGGGCACAACGGGACGCGGGTGATGATCTTCGGTTCGCCGAAGCAGCGCGAGGCGATGCCCGGTGTTTCGCTGGAAGAGGCGACGAAGCGCTTTCGCGACGGGTTTGCGCAGATCGCCCCACACGCCGAAGCGCGCGACGTGACGCTGCTGGTGGAATCGCTCGGCCGGGACCAGTGCAACATCGTGAACACGGTGGGCGAAGCAGTGGAGATTGTGAAGAGCGTCGGGTCGCCGGCCGTGCAGACGATGTTCGACACGCACAACGCGGTGGACGAAACCGAGCCGCATGCCGAGGTTGTGGCGAAGCACTACGCCCACATTCGCCACATTCACGTGAACGAGAGGGACGGCGGGCATTGCGGCACGGGCGATTACGACTTCAAACCCCTATTGAGAACGCTGGCGGCGCACGATTATAAGGGCTGGGTGTCGCTCGAAGCGTTCATCTTCGAGCCGGGCGGCGAGCGCATCGCCAACGAATCGCTCCGGTACCTGGAAAAGGAAATCGCAGAACTATGAGTCATGGTGTTGGGACAGGCGGGCATGTTGTCGTAACGGGCGGCGCGGGATTCATCGGATCGGCGCTCGTGCGGGCGTTACTGGCCGAAGGCGAGCCGCGCGTGGCGGTGATCGACACGCTGTTGTCGGGCAAGGAATCGAACCTGGAAGAGGTGCGGGATCGGGTGGACCTGCACAAGGCCGACATCCGCGACTACGCGGCCATCGCGCCAGTGTTGCAGGGCGCGTCGCGCGTGTTCCACCTGGCGGCGATTCCGTCGGTGCCGCGTTCCATCAAGGAGCCGGTTCCGTCGCACGAGGTGAACATCAACGGCACGTTTGAGGTGCTGCGGGCGTGCGCCGATGGGAAGGTGGGGCGCGTGGTGTACGCGGCCTCGTCGTCGGCTTATGGCGACACGAAGGTGCTGCCGAAGACCGAGACGATGACGCCGAATCCGAAGAGCCCGTACGCGGCGCAAAAGTTGATGGGCGAGTATTACGCGAGCGTGTTTTCGTCCTGCTTTGGGTTGGAGACGGTGGCGCTGCGTTATTTCAACGTCTATGGGCCGCGGCAGGATCCGAACAGTCCGTACTCGGGGATCATTTCGATCTTCATGAAGTGCCTGATCGAGGGCAAATCGCCCACTTTGTTCGGCGATGGCGAGCAGTCGCGCGATTTCACCTATGTGGAAGACGTGGCGGCGTTGTGCTTGAAGGCTTCGAAGAAAGAAGGCGTGAGCGGGCGCATGTACAACGCGGGCAACGGCAATCGCTACACGTTGAACCACGTGTGGGAGACGTTGCAGAAGATTCACGGCGTCTCGATTGCGGCGCAATTCGGGCCGCCGCGCGCGGGCGATGTGCGCGACTCGCAAGCCGATACGCAGGCGGCGCGGACGGAGTTGGGGCACGAGCCGCGGTTCTCGCTGGAAGAAGGGCTACGGCGAACGCTCGATTGGTATAAAAACTGCTAGTGCTACCATAACGGTCGTAGAGGCCTGCAACTGTGCTGCAAAATCAGTTTGAGCAGAACTTCATCACCACTTCGGTGGACTACTTGTTCAATTGGGCGAGGAAGTCGGCGATTTGGCCGCTGACCTTTGGCCTTGCCTGTTGCGCGATCGAGATGATCGCGGCATCGACGTCGCGTTTCGACATTGCCCGCTTCGGGGCCGAGGTGTTCCGGCCGAGCCCGCGGCAGAGCGACCTGATGATTGTGGCCGGCACGGTGACCTTAAAGATGGCGCCCGTGCTGAAGCGCATCTGGGACCAGATGCCCGAACCGAAGTGGTGCATCTCGATGGGCGCCTGTTCGAGCGTCGGAGGCCCATTCAACACCTACGCGGTGCTGCAGGGCGTGGATAAGATCGTGCCGGTGGACGTGTATGTCACCGGATGTCCGCCGCGTCCGGAAAATCTGTTCTACGCGCTGATGAAGTTGCAGGACAAGATTGACGGGATGACGACGCTGGTGAAACGGCCGACCGATGTGCGGTTGGACGAGACGATGCTCGAAGACTTCAAGCGGCAGATCCGCATTTCGCAGACGCAGAATCCGGCGCCGGAGTTCGTGAACATCGACCCAGGCATGGCGCGGCGGATCGGTTAGGGCGGCCTTTGGCATTCCGGCTGGATGAAACGGGTGTGTACCGGTGCGCGGCGTGGGAGCGCTTCGACTGGCTGGAACACGGTTTCGGCACGCGGCTGAGCGAGGGGTGGCTTCCGCATGACGAAAGCGCCGACCTGAAGCAGATTCATTCCGATCGCATTGTGCGGGCCGAGGCCCCGATGAACCGCGCCTGCGAGGGCGACGCGCTGGTAACGGCGAAACCGGGACTGTGGATTCGCATTCGCACGGCCGATTGCGTTCCCGTGCTGCTGGTGGACGAGAGGCTGCGCGTGGCCGCGGCGGCACATTGCGGGTGGCGGGGGACGGCGCTGCGGCTGGCGGCGTCGACGGTTCGGCAGATGGGTGACGAATTCGGGACGCGACCGGCGGATCTGCATGCGGCCATCGGTCCGGGCATTGGTCTTTGTTGCTTCGAGGTGGGGGCGGAGGTGGCGTCGGAGTTCCGGGACGTGTTTCCGGAGCGCGAGGATTTGGGGAGGCAGACGACGCTCGACCTGGCGGAGGCGCTGGCGAGGCAGTTGGAGGGGGCGGGTTTGGGGAGCGAAAGGATTGCGCGGGCCGGACTTTGTACGCGCTGCGAGGGGAACTTATTCCATAGCTTCCGGCGGGACCGCGAGGCGGCGGGGCGAATGGAGAGCGGAATTCGGGTGCGGTGAGTCCACGCGGAGAGCTCCGCCCACTCGAAATCGGCCCAGGAATGAAAGAGGGGCTCCGGCCGCGCAGGCAGGAGCCCCAGCAATCAGTCAGGAGATGGTCGCTTAGGCGGCGGCTAGGGCGTCGTCGAACACGTCGGTGTTCTCGCCCTCTTCCTGACGGCGGTCATGCATCTCCTGACAGGTGATGCAGAACGGCGCCCAGGGTACGGCCGCGAGGCGTTTGGGGTTAATCTCTTCGTCGCAGTGCAGACAGGTTCCGTACGAACCGTCGTCGATGCGGCTAAGGGCCAGCTTCACCTGGCGCAGCAGACCGGACTCCCGGTCCAGGTTGCGGATGGCGAGCTCGCGCTCGGCGGCATGTTGCACTTCGTCCAAAGCGTCGGGACTCTTCTCGATCGCGATGGCTTCGCGGTTCCGGAGCACATGGGCCAGTTCGGCCTTCTTGGCTTCCAGAATCTGTTTGTATTTGTTCAATTCCACTTTCGTCATGGCTGCTTCTCCTAACTTTCTTTTGTTTCACCGGAAGCTGGTTATGAGCCGCCGGTTGTTATCAAACTCTGTCGTTCTCGACACTTAGTAGACGATACGAACTCGAAAAAGTTTCAACTTCTGAGCGGTTCGCACTAAAATTTTCTGCCTCTCCGATTGAGGGGGTGATAAAGCTTCCCCCGGGCCACCGCAGATGATAGCACAACGCGGTGATCGTACGGTAGCAATTTGAATGCCATTTCGCCAATTCCCTCTTGGCGGGTCGTTTGAGCCCTCACTGGGCTTTGGGGCCTTCGCTGGACCCTTGCGCCCTCGCTAGCCCCTTGGGCCCCGAGGACCCTCGAGCCCGCACTGGGCTTGGCCGCCCTTTACGGGCTTTCCTCCACACAATCGCACAGGAGACTGAATTTCTGCCTTCTACTGTACGGTCACGAT